>PLXG01000151.1 GCA_003153195.1 Myxococcales bacterium | reverse complement strand
CCATGATTTTCGCTGCCGATCGTGCGCGTGGAGAGCTGATCGCCTTCTGTGATTCCGACACGCGCCCCAGTCGTACCTTATTGAGGGCGCTGGTGAACGGCCTGCTGTCCCGTCCCGACATTGGCGATGCGTTTGCGCCGGCGCTCGTCGCCGGTCAACCGCGCGCGGCGGGCGATGTCGGTTATGCCATGCTCATCAACTCTTGGTACGGCTCCTCGGTGGCGCTGGCCGCACAGCCCGCGGGAGAGCTCGACTTCATCATGGGCCAGTTCATGATCTTTCGAAGAGAAGCACTGACCGCCATCGGCACGCTCAGGCGCGCCGAAGGTCAGCTGGTCGATGATATTTTTATCGGCGCGTGCATCAAAAAGGCCGGCTACAAGAATCTGCTCATCACCGACCCGCTGAACATCGCAACTGGCGGTATGGACACGCGCTCTTTCTTGAAGCTGTTCCGTCGCTGGCTGCTGTTCTCGCAGGGACTGCCGATGCAGTTCACTCGGCCCAACTGGATTCGCGGCATCGAGGTCTACTTGGCCGGTATCACCACGTTGGTGGCGCTGTGCTTAGCCTCATGGGGCTGGGCGATCATTCCGGCGATTGCGTTCGCGCTGTCGCTGGCGAGCCAGGTGCGCTTGCAAGAAAAGTTCGGCGGCGCGCCCATTCCGCTGCGCTATCTTTGGGTTCCTCTGCTGGTGCTGGTCGTCGCACCGATCCTCACCGTCGCCAGTCTGATCAATCGCCGCGTCGATTGGCGCGGTCGTTCTTACTCTCTCGACGTGCAGGCCAAACTCGCGCACTCGGACGCGCACGCGCACGGCAAAATCGACTCAGAGGACGTAGAGGTCAAGCTGGCGCATTCGTAAGCGAGCGCTCCTCGTTGTAGACTCGCTTCATGGATGAAAAGGCCACGTCGCAAACGACGCCCGCCGAACGCGCCACGTGGGGGAAGCGTCCCAAAACCGACGAAGAAAAAGAATTTCTTCGCGGTGCTCATCCGCGCTTCTATGAGCTGTTCTTCGTCTTTCGCGTTTTGCGCGAGCTCCTCATGGGAATTCGCCGGCTCCATTTTCAAGGCGCGTGCGTGACGGTCTTCGGATCGGCCCGCTTCGACGAGAAACATCCATTTTACGCGCAGACTCGGACGCTCGGTGGCGAGCTGGCCAAAGCCGGATTCACCGTGCTCACCGGAGGTGGTCCGGGCCTCATGGAAGCGGCCAATCGCGGCGCCAAAGATGTTGGCGGACATTCGGTCGGTTGCAACATTCAACTGCCTAACGAGCAGAAGCCAAATCCCTACGTCGATACCTGGGTTGAGTTTCGCTATTTTTTCATTCGCAAGCTGATGCTGGCAAAATACTCGTACGCCTTCGTGGCGGTGCCGGGTGGATTTGGAACGCTCGACGAGCTACTCGAAATTTTAGTACTGATTCAAACGCAGAAGATGAAACCGTTTCCGGTGATTCTATTTGGCATCGAATACTGGCGACCGCTCATGGATCTCATTCGCAACGTGCTCATCCCGGCCGGCACCATTTCACCTGCCGACGCCGATCTGATCGTATGCACCAACTCGGCAGCCGAGGCGACCGCGCTGATTTCCGATCGTGCGATGCATCAGTTCGGCCTGACCTACGGACCACGTGCGAAACCGCGTTGGTACCTTTTCGAAAAGAATTAGGAGCTCGAGATGGCGTATTGGCTTTTGAAGACGGAACCCTCCAGCTACAGCTACGCGGATCTGGCGCGCGAGAAGAAGACGCGTTGGGATGGGATCAAGAATCCAGTGGCGCTGAAGTATTTGAAGACTGCGTCGTCGGGTGATCAGGCGTTGATCTATCACACCGGCGATGAGAAGGCCTGCATCGGCATCGCCGAGATCGTGAGCGCGGCCTACCCCGATCCGAAGAACGAAGCGCTTACGGTGGTCGATCTAAAAGTTGTGCGCGCACTGGCTTCTCCAGTCACGCTGGCGACGATCAAAGCTGACGCCGGGTTTGCTGAAAGTCCGCTGGTGAGACAAGGGCGATTGTCGTTCGTGCCGATCACCGACGCGCAGTGGAAGCGCGTGATGGCGCTGTCGGCGAAATAACCTCGCGCGCGTTAGATAAATCGATCCAGCCACGCATCGAGCGACGCCTTCGGCATGGCACCCGCCATCTGGTCGAGATGCATCGGTCCACGCAACAAAACCAGATTGGGAATCGAGCGCACACCAAACCGCGCGGCCATCTTGGGATTCTGATCGACGTTGAGCTTCACGATCTTGAGCCTTCCGCCGCGCTCGCTCGCGATCTGCTCGAGCACCGGCGCGATCGCCTTACACGGCCCACACCAATCGGCCCAAAAATCAACCAGCACGGTGATGGGGCATTCGTCGACTTGTGCTTTCCAGCTGGCGTCAGTGACCGTGACCGGTTTTCGCGGAAATACTTTGTCGTGACAGCGTCCAC
Source organism: Myxococcales bacterium (assembly GCA_003153195.1). Taxonomy (GTDB): domain Bacteria; phylum Myxococcota_A; class Polyangia; order Palsa-1104; family Palsa-1104; genus PALSA-1153. The sequence goes on along the minus strand of PLXG01000151.1, from coordinate 13,147 downwards.
ACTTCGGATCTTCCGACAGACGTCGACGCGGAATGCGATTGAGCGCGCTGCATGCCGCGCACGGTACGAGCACAAACTCGAGATCGGCGGCGGTCGATTCCATCCGCATAAAGTGAGCACCCTAAGCAGAGGCGTCAAGACCTTGCGACGCGCAAAATCGATGGTTACCAGTCTGGGGCGGCCAAAACATCGACTAACGCCGCGGAAATGGAGATAGAGAACATGGCAAATCTTCGTCGTTATGAAAATAGCCCGGTCATCACTTGGGATCCGTTCGACATCATGCGCGAGGTGCTGAACCTCGAGCCGGCGGCCGCGCGCCCGTCGAGACAGGCCTTTGCGCCTCAGTTCGAAGTCAAGGAGACCAAGGAAGGATATTCTTTCAAAGCGGATCTGCCGGGAGTGAAAGAAAAAGATCTAGAGCTGAGCCTCACCGGCAATCGATTGACCATCAGTGGCAAGCGCGAAGCCGAAGAGCATCAGGCAGCGGACACCTACTACGCGTACGAGCGTTCGTTCGGAACGTTCAGTAGGACGTTTACGCTGCCGGCCGACGTAGACGACGAGCACGTACACGCCGATCTGAAAGAGGGTGTTCTCACCTTGATGCTACCGAAGAAGCCAGAACATCAACCGAAGAAAATCTCGCTCAAGAGCGCGGTCGACAAAGTCATCGGGAAAGCCTAATCAAAGTAGGTCGGGGGTGGCCCAAATCGTCAGCGGGAAGGCTCGAAAGCAGTCGGCGAGCTGCCCGCTGGCGATTTTTTTTCTCGAAAAGAGGTCGACCAAATTGGGCGGCAAGTCGGGTGGAAGCACGACCTCTCCTTGCCAATCCCGCGCCGTCGGTTGACGAAGAAAAAAGCGCGGCGCAATCACCGCCACCGTCTGATTCCCATGCGTTCGCGAAAATCCGATCACGCGATCGGCGTCGCGTCCCCGAATCTCGAGCGGACGATAGTCGCCTTGTGCGAAGAGCGCCGCCGCGCGGCGCCTCAGACGCAGGCCTTCACCAGTGACGAATAGCTTGGTCGTGCCTTCGCTAAGTGCGCTCGGGCTGAGGAGCTCGGCCAACAGTGGCGACCGATCCCGTTTGGGATCGAAGAAACCTGAAAGCTGACGAAGGGCGCGACGACGACGCTCGAAATCCACCGGGCGCCGATTGTCGGGGTCGACCAGCGACAGATCCCACAGCTCGTCACCTTGATAGATGTCCGGCACGCCTGGAGCGATCAGCTTGAGCGCCACCTGAGAGAGAGACGACAGCTGCGCGGCCTCCGCGATCTTGCGCGCGAACGGAGCGAACACGTCGAGGAACTCAGCCGACGCCAAAATGGCGCGCACGAATTTAGCGACCGCTTGATGGTATTGGTCATCGACATTGGTCCAGCTGGTATGAACCTTGGCCTCTTTGAGCGCCTTGTCCATGTAGGCGACCATGCGCTCGACGTATTCGGCGTCGACTCCACCGTCGGGGGACGTCCCGATCAATGTCTGATAGAGCAGAAGCTGCTCGTTCTCGTCGGGAACCGGCGTGTCGCCAGTGACGTTGAGATGGGGTCGGTTGATTTCGGCGAAGCGCTGGAGCTGCTGCTCCCACTCTTCGGGAATTTCCGAAAGCGCGCTGATGCGAAGTCGCACGTCTTCGCCTCGCTTGGTGTCGTGGGTCGACGTGGCGGTGAGCGATCCGCCGGCGCGCTCGAGGCGGCGTGCGTTGTGACGATGAAACGCCTCCACGTCGATTCCGAACACCAGTGGATCGCATCCGACCTCGTTGAGCGAGACCAGCCGGTTGTAAACGTAGAATGCAGTGTCCTCGGTGGCCTTGGCCATGACCGAACCGGTGATCTGCTGCAGATTGCGCACCAGCTCGATGCGCTCGCGCTTCTGCGCATCGTCAAGACGATCGGGACAGCGCAACAGCAAAATGTCGCGCAGGAAGTCGAAGATCGATCCACTCATCGCCGGGCTTCTGCGCTTGGCCACCGCGATCGTGCTTTCGATGTACCGACGATCACGCTCGTCGACATCCTCGGGACGATCGCCCTCCACGTAGGTGCGATAGATGGGCAGACAGGCGATAAACTCGATGAGCGCGCGCTTGAGCTCGTTGAGCGTGAAGTCGCGCGTATGCCTATCGCCCTCGCTGATTCGGTTGAGCCGATGCGCCAGCATGTTGAGCTCGGAGGAGATCGACGAGGTCATCACCTGTTTCTTCTTCTGATAGGTGAGCTCGCGAAAGTTGATGTTGGCTCCGACGAATCGCGTGTAGATGCCATCGATCTTTTGTCGATTGCGCTGATCGACGAACAGCCCGCCCACGTCGCACAGAAAGTCATAACCGGTGGTGCCGTCGACCTGCCAGCCGCTCGGAAGAGGCTCCTCACCCTCGAGAATCTTCTCCACCACCACATAGAGCGCGTGATTGGGCGCCAGCGCACGCAAATGTGGAAGTACCTCCTCGAACGATTCGGCGCTCTCCATCTCCGAATGAATCTTGCGCGCACACTCGACTACGTACTTTTCCTGAAGTCGCTTGAAATAGGCGGTCGGAGAATAGAGCCCGTCGGGGTGATCGATGCGCAATCCGGTGGCCGAGCCTTCGGCGAGCAGCCGCAGAATGAGCGCGTGGGTGTGATCGAACACCAACTCATTTTCCATCCGAATGGCGGCCAGTGAGTTGACGTCGAAGAACCGACGGTAGTTGATCTCCTCGCCCGCCACCCGCCAATGGGCGAGGCGATAGGCCTGCATCTGCAGCAGCTCTTCCATTTGATCGAAGCTGCGTGGATCGCCCGGCTTTCCATTGATGATGCGAACGTTCTCGTCGACGAAGTCGCGAATCAGCGTATTTTCGGCGAACAGCGTGGCCAAGCGGCGTTTGGCCACCTCTTTTTCGCGCGCACGCTCGGCCACACTCTCCGCATCGATCTCGGAGCGCGGTGCGATCTTCTCCATCGCGGTGACGATGCTGAGCAGATCTTGCAGATGCACATCGGTCGGATCGAGCTTGGCTTGCAGCTCGGATAGCCTGAGGGTGAGCACCTTGGGCAGCGCGCGCGGCGCCAGCGGAAATCGGTGGTGATAGTAACAGATGAAGAAGGTGCCCTCCTCGCGCTCGAGTCGGATCTCGCCACGCTCGAGCACCTCGCCGAACTGCGCGCCGAGCACCGGCACCAGCACACGGTTCTCGAGCTCGTCTTTCACCGGCTTCCAGTCGATGTCGAAGTACGAGGCGTACATCGAGCTCGGACCATTCTCGAGCACATCGTTCCACCACACGTTGAGCGGATCGATGCCCATGTGGTTGGGAACGAAGTCGATCACCAGACCGAGCGAATGTGCCTTGGCTTGGCGCGCCAGCTCGACGAACCCCGCCTCGCCGCCAAGCGCCGCACGAAGCACGTTTTGATCGACGACATCATAGCCGTGCGTGCTCCCCGGCGCGGTCTCGAACGGCGGCGACAAATAGAGTGCGCCCACGCCGAGCGCGTCGAGATAGGGGATGAGGGCGGTCGCCTCTTTGAAACCGAACTGATCGGTCAGCTGCAGTCGATAGGTCGACGTCGGACGCTGTGGTTCCAGCGCTTTTCGCGCATTTAGCGTCTCGAGCAGCCGCCGTGCCGCGACCTCCGCATTGGCAGACATCACACCTATATAGAGACCGAGCGCCCACTCGCAATGCGTCCGAACGCATTTAATTGCGACCCTTACATAAGAAGGACGTCGCGGAGGACACGGAGCACAAAAATGGTACCATTCGCCCCGTGTCCTCGGACCTGACATTCGCGGTCGTACCTTCGACGCGATCGACCGAATCGGTAGAGCCTCTATTGGCGCAGCTCGCCAGCTTCCTGTCGCGCGAGCTCGGCACGCCGGTGCGCGGAATCACCACGCCTTCCTATAGCGATCTGGTAGCCGACTTCGAGCGAGATCGCATTCACTTCGCCTGGATGTCGCCGCTTCAGTTGGTGCTCGCACAAGAGCGAATCTCGCTTCGTGCGCTCGCCACGTCGATGCGAAGCGATCGACTCGAATACTGCGGGGTACTGTTCACTGAAAGCTCGAACGCACGTCGCACGCTGCGCGAACTCGAAGGCGCGAAGGTCGCGTGGGTCGATCCCACTTCGGCGTCCGGCTATCTCTACCCTCGCCTGCATCTGGCCGCGCGCGGAATCGATCCCGACGAGTTCTTCGCTGACGAGCTCTTTTGCCATTCCCACCGAGAGGTGGTGAACGCGGTCTTCTCCGGCAAAGTCGAAGTGGGCGCCACCTTCGCCGCACGACCACCGAGCGGTGCGCCGGTCACACGCGCGGGTTTCTGCGATGTCGATCCCGCGGCGGAAGCGCACATCGTCGAGTGGACCGCGACCATCCCCAACGATCTGATGGTCGCCCACGGACTGCTGTCGGCACTGCTACACACTTCGTTCGAGCAGGCACTTTTTCGACTGAGCGAAAGCGACGACGGGAGAGCGCTCTTGAGCGGACTCTTCGGAGCGGAAAAGTTGGTGGTTCCCGACCCGCGTCCGCTCGGAATGTTGAGACAGCTGGTGCAGCAGGCGCGCGAGAACGGACTGCTCTTGCAGCTCTAAACAAGATCAGATGGGCTTCTAACTTAAGCGAGCAACGCGAGGCCGCACGTTCGTGCGGCACTTGCTACGGGCATGGTTCGCTATGCTCACCGCTTGCTTCGCAAGCGCCCTTCGGGCGCGTCGGCGACGCCTGGCGGCGCCGTGAGCAGGGTGGGACCCTCGAGGCGGTGCCGAGAGGGCGGGCGGCACGCCCGTGTAGATCTCCTAAACAAGGACAGCTTCCACATTGATTCTTAATTTGATCCAGACCCAATCTGTCCTTGTTTAGCGCGGCAGGCGGATCTTGGGATCTTTTTTGCGCGGCCGGTAGACCAGCACGATTCGTCCGATGACCTGCGCGACTTGGGCGCCGGAGGATTTGGCCAGCGACGCCCCTACCTCTTCGCGATCTTCGGTGTCGGCGAGCTTGACCTTGACCAGCTCGTGTTTCTCGAGCGCGATGTCGAGCGCGCTCAGCACGCCTTCGGACACCCCCTCTTTGCCCAAACGAACCAGCGGATCGAGATGGTGCGCGAGCGCGCGCAGATGGTGACGCTGTTTCCCGGTCAAAGCCATGCGGGACATATATCACGAAGTCGCCTGACGAGACGACCGCGACCCACTTATGATATGAGCGCGGCATGCGTATTTTCGCTCTCGCGCCGCTCCTCGCCATCACTTCGATTCCGTCCCAATGGACCGCGCGCGAGCGACAAGTGGCCGAACGAATCACCGCCCCGCCCATCGCCGCGCATGTTCGATTCTTGGCCGACGATCTGCTGGAAGGACGAGCGCCCGGCTCGCGCGGCTCGGAGCTGGCCATGCGCTACATCGAGACCGAGCTCGAGCGAATTGGCCTCAAGTCCGCTGGCGAAAAAGGATTTCGTCAGACATTCGAGTTGGTGGGACTTACGCAGGAGAAGATCTCACAGCCGATCTTCAAATCGAAAAAAGGCACGCTTTCGCCCAAGATGATCGACGAGCTGGTGGTGGCGCCCGGCCGCCAAGCCGAGCTGGTGCGCGCCGACGACGCCGAGGTGGTGTTCGCCGGTTACGGCATCACCGCGCCCGAATATCAGTGGGACGACTTCAAAGACGTCGACGTGCGCGGAAAAGTGTTGATGGTGATGAACAGCGACCCGGCAGACGATCCGGCGCTGTTCGCCGGCAAGACGCGGCTCTACTACGGCCGCTGGTCGTACAAGTATGAAGAGGCGGCGCGNNCGGCCGGCTATCCCTGGCAGGTGGTGAAGTCGAGCTGGAGCGGCGAAAAGTTTGAGCTGCCGTCGGCCGGCGAGCCGCGCGTGGACCTTCGCAGTTGGGTCACCGAAGACACCGCCAAAACCATCGCCGTGCTGGGCGGACAAAATCTAGACGCGCTGCGTGCACTCGCGGAGAAGCGCGATTTTCGACCGGTGCCGCTCGGCGTGACGCTTTCGCTCGAGCTACGCAGCAAGCTTCGCCGGCTCACCACCGCCAACATACTCGGACTTTTGCCCGGAACCGACNNCCCAGCGCCGAATGGCTGGTCATCACCGCGCACCACGATCACCTCGGAATTCGCGAGCCGCAAAATGCGCGCGCCAAAGCGGCGGGCGACAAGATTCACAACGGCGCGCTCGACAACGCCTCGGGCGTTGCCGCCCTACTCTCGCTCGCCGAAGCGCTTCATGCCGCCGGTCCCGCGCCACGGCGATCGATCTTGTTCGCCGCAGTGAGCGCGGAAGAATCTGGATTGCTCGGCAGCGAATATTTTTGCGCACATCCACCGGTGCCGGCCGGACGTCTGGCCGCCAACATCAATATCGACGGCATCAATATATGGGGGCCTACGCGCGACGTGACGCTCTCGGGGATGGGCAAATCTTCCATCGACGGGTTCGTAAAGAAAGCGGCCGCCGAGCAAAAGCGGCGGGTGGAGGGCGATCCCTTTCTCGACAAAGGATTTTTCTACCGCTCCGATCAGTTCAACTTCGCGCGCATCGGCGTGCCGGCGCTCTATCTCGGCAGCGGTACGGATTTCATCGGCCGCCCGCCCGGCTGGGGTCGCGAGCGCAAGGAAGAGTACGAGCACCTCAACTATCATCAGCCCAGCGACCAGATCGATGAGAGCTGGAACTTGGCCGGCGCGGTCGACGATCTGCGACTCTTGGTAACAGTGGCTATGAGGATTGCGGACACCAGGGACCTTCCCGCTTGGAAGCCGGGCGACGAGTTCGAGGCAGCGCGCAAAAAGGCCCTGGAAGCTATAACGCATTAAGTCTCAACGAGAAAACGTCGATTGGAAGGAGAGAAATATCTCCTGTCTTAGTGCGACGAATTGTCTCAACTGGTACCTCAGGTCCCCAAAAAATCGCAGGTCCCCTCTGGCCTACGTCTTGCGAGTAGGTCGATGTATGGAAAACATCAACCTCGCCACGGTCGATTCCTCTGACACCAACCCGTTCGTTCCTAACCCGCACTTGACGAGCGTGCCCGACGCGCTCGTCGCGGGCGCACGAGAAGTTCCGTCCGCCGAATCTTCCGGTGATACTGCATTGCGGCTTCTGTCGGGAAAATGGAAGTTGGCAATCCTCTCGTCACTGTTCGGACGCGAGCCGCTGCGGTTTTCGGAGATTCGTCGCTCGCTCGGGTTGGTTACGCGCGGCGTCCTCGCGCAGCAGCTGCGCGCGCTCGAGAAGGAGGGCATCCTTCATCGAAAGGTGTTCTCCGGCTTCGAGTCGCGGGTCGAGTATTCGATGACGCCCGTCGGAAAGACGCTAAAACCGATCGTTGAAGCGTTGCGCGATTGGAAGAGCCAGTCGGTAAAGGTCTAGAAATCGAGCGAACGACAGGTTATGCTCGTACCCGGGGAATTCTCGCTCGGGAGTATTGATGAAGCTTGGGACTGGCCTTCGTCTTATCATCGGTTCGATTGGACTGTCGGCCTGCGAAGCGCACTTCACGCCGCTGGCCCCCGACGACACCGGCCCAAGTGACCCTCAACCGGTCGTGACGGTCGATCTAGCCTCTTCGACGCACGCGGACCTGGCGGTCACCTCGCCCGATCTGGCGGTGAAGAAGTCTTTTCATGATCAATGCCTCTCCGATTTGCCGGCCGGCTCGGCGGCTGCGCTTCCCCAGTACGATCAATTCAATCCCATCATCGGCAGCCACTGCAAAGGCACCAACCAGCAGGACATCACTGGCGTGGAGAAGGTCGTCTTCGTGGGCGACTCGGTCACCGTCGGGACGCCGCCCACGCCCAACGACGATTTCTATCGAACCATTCTCACCCAGAAGCTACTCGATAAGTTCGGCCAGAACATTCCCGTCGAGAGTTGCGCCGCCTGGGGCGCGGAGACGCGCGATCTGATCGAGACCGGCGCCGATCAGCAGCTCATTCAATGTTTTCCCGCCTTGCCGGAGATTCGCAAGACGCTTTTCATCATGACGCTCGGCGGAAACGATATGTATTCGATGCTCAAGGATTCGGCGACGGGAAAGACGTTGGCAGACATGATGGCCAACTCCGAAGCCAAGGCGCAGAACATGCGCGACGCCATCAACTGGATCAAGAACCCGGTGAACTTTCCGAGCGGCTCTTATGTGATCTTCGCCAACGCCTACGAGTTCACCGACAACACCGGCGACACTGCGTCCTGTCCGGTGGCAGCGCTGGATAAGATCCCCGCGGCCTCGGCCGACTATCGCGCCGCCTTTCTTCACTTCGATGAGCAATACTTGAAGCTGGCCGTCGACACCGGCACCGACATGATCTTCCTGCTCGAGCAGTTCTGCGGCCACGGCTATCACAAAGACGATCCAACCGGCGTCTGTTACCGCGGGCCGAACACCGACCAGTACTTCGACCTCACCTGCATTCATCCCACTCCAGACGGACATCAATACTTGGCGGACATGTTCATGGCGGTCGTAAACGAATAGTCTCCGTTCATGAGACGCTGGCTTTGTGATAGCGTCCCCGCGTGTTTCGGCGGCTCATTTCACTCCTGGGCATCGGGGTCTTCGTGCTCTTGTGGTGGACGGGCGTTCACTTCTCGCGCACGCACATCCTACCCACTCCACTCGCCTCGCTGAACGCGCTCAAAGAGCTCAGCCGCAAGGGCCTGCTCTTTCGCTATTCGATCGCCTCACTCTATCGCGTCACGTGGGGATATTTGTCGGCGGTGGTTCTCGGCGTTCCACTGGGGTTACTGTTGGGATCGTCGCGACGTCTGCGAATCGCCTTCAATCCCTATCTGCAAATCCTTCGCCCCATCTCGCCTCTGGCCTGGATTCCCATTTCCATTCTCTGGTTTGGCGTCGGCGACGTGTCTGCCATCTTCATCATCTTCGTCGCATCATTTTTACCCATCACCGTTTCAGCGATGAATGCGGTGGCCAATGTCTCCCAGGTTCACATCGACGTGGCGCGTAATATGGGGCTCTCGACCCGCGCTATGTTGCTGCGCGTTCTTTTGCCGTCGGCACTTCCGCAGCTCATCGTCGGACTTCGCATCGCGCTCGGGATCGCCTGGCTGGTGGTGGTCGCCGCGGAGATGATCGCGGTCAACTCCGGTCTTGGATTTCTGATCATCGACGCGCGCAACGCCGGCAATCGGTACGACGTGGTGGTGGCCGGCATGATGACCATCGGCGCGCTCGGCCTCCTGCTCGATCAGGGCATGCGCCGAATCGATCGAATTCCCTGGTTGAAGGCGCGCGAGATGGGTCTTTCGTGAGCGAGAACATCAAAGTTTCGGTGCGCGACGTGGCGATGACCTTTCGGCGCGACGGCAAAGAGCTTTCAGTTTTGGAGAACGTGAACCTCGACGTTCGCGCGGGCGAGTTCGTCTGTCTGCTTGGTCCGTCGGGCTGCGGCAAGTCGACGCTGCTCAACATCATTGCCGGATTTCTTCGTCCATCGATGGGAAGCGTTCAGATCGACGGACAGCCGGTGAGCAAGCCCGATCCGCGCCGCATCTTCGTCTTTCAAGAGCGCGGCGTGTTTCCATGGCTGACGGTGACCGGGAACATCGGCTTCGGTCTGCAGAATCTCGAGCGGTCCGAACGCGATGCGCGGGTCTCGCACTACATTGAGATGGTGGGATTGCGCGGATTCGAAAACAGCTATCCGCATGAGCTCTCGGGCGGAATGAAGCAGCGNNCCCGACGTGCTCTTCCTCGACGAGCCGTTCGGTGCACTCGACTCGATCACCCGCCTGGTGATGCGACGTGAGCTGCTCCGTCTTTGGGAGGCGGAGAAGAAGACGATTCTGTTCGTGACTCACGACATCGAAGAATCGGTGCAGCTCGCCGATCGAGTGGTGGTGATGTCGACGCGCCCGGCCACGCTGAGGAGCATCGTCGAGATCGACGTGCCACATCCGCGCGATTTTTCCGCGCCGCGATATCTCGAGCTGCGCGATGCGATCCTGGCGGAGATAGGTCTTGCCCACCAGATCTGAAAAGATCGAGCGCACCGTCCTGCCGCTGCTGGTCGGATCGATCGGGCTCACCTGCTGGTGGGCCGCGGTGAAGCTTTCTCGCACCAACGTGTTCCCGTCACCGCTTCAAGTCGCACGCGGATTCGTCGAGCTCGGACGGCGCGGCGTTCTGTTGCGTTACTTTCGCGATTCGATGATTCGTGTGGGCGTCGGTTACGGAGTGGCGGCCGGCGCGGCGGTGCCACTTGGCATTCTCATGGGCTCGCTCGACCGAGTCGGGCGCGCGCTCAGTCCCCTCTTTCAGGTGCTTCGTCCCATCAGCCCGCTGGCTTGGATTCCCGTCGCCATCGTGATGTTCGGCGTGGGAAATGCGTCGCCCATTTTTCTGATCTTTTTAGCATCGCTGTTTCCGATCGTACTCGCGACCATGGGCGGAGTCCGCGATGTACCGCGAATCTATCTGCAGGCCGGGCGCAACATGGGCCTCAATCAAGAGCAGATCCTCCGTCGAGTGGTCTTGCCGGCGGCGCTGCCGCAGATCATTTCCGGTCTGCGCATCGCGCTCGGTGTGGCGTGGATCGTTCTGGTGGCCGCCGAGATGATCGCGGTCGACTCCGGCCTCGGCTACCTGATCATCGACGCGCGCAACGCCGGTAAGCGCTACGACCTGGTGGTCGCCGGAATGCTCCTCATCGGAGTTGTTGGGCTCGGACTCGATTGGCTGTTGCGCTTGGCGGAGAACATTCGCAGCGTCCGCTGGGGTTTCCGGAGCTAGACCGCTTTCAGATTGAAATGAATCTACTGCGAGTGCCGATCCGCTCGCTGCGAACGGCGGACTCGTCGCTCCGCTGCTCGCCGTGCCGACGGGCACGTCTGCGCTGCTCTCTCCTCATGCGCCGTTCTCGCTTCGGTCTCGTCACTCTCGCTACGATCATTTCAATATGAAAGCGGTCTAGAGCACGATCCCTTCGGCCTGATCACGGCGACCGAAGGGCGCGAAGCGGCGAGCGTAGCGAGCGCACCCGCAGTGCCGAGCCCGTGGCGAGGCCGTACGGCTTCGCTTGGTCATTTGCTCAATGCGGCCGGCGAATGTTTTTCGTTCAGGAGGTTTCGCAGATGACCGCTGTTGATCTGCAGCTCGCTCGGCGTGTCGATGGGATAGTTCATGCCCGATTCCAGCCAGCCGGCGCCGCCAATTTCTCCGTTGGCCGCGCGATCGAAAAAGGATCGCGGCACTGAAATGGAGACCTTGCGTCCCGCGCTACCGAACGGGTGAAGCGCGTCTTTGCCGTCGAGCGCGAACGAAGTATTGAAGTCAGAGGAGGCAATCTCCCCTTTGGCATTTACCGGCAGCTCGCGATAGAGACGAACGGTTCCCGCCGGTCCATGCTCGGCGAACAGCGGCACCATACGCGGCAAAAGCCCAACCTCAATCTTCTCAGTCGGAATGTTTTGGCCGCTTTGAATTTGCGCCTCGGCATCGCTGCGTTTCACCACGTCGATGATTCCGTCGTGACGTTCCATGAGAACGTGCTCGGGCGTAATGACCACGCGTTGATAGACGTCCGGGCCGGCCGGCATGAGCAGATGCAGATTGTCTGACAAATGCGACTGGCTCGCAGCTTTGAGCGCGGACGCAGCAACTGGATCGTTGGCCAAAAGAGGACGGACCGCCGATTCGCTCGCCGAGCTTACGTGTGAGAGTGGAAACCGCTTTGCCGGCTGAGGGGTCCCCATCGGGTGGCCGTCGGCCTGCGCCAGGGATGTGCAGGCGCAAAGTCCGATCAGGATTCCCAGCTTCGAGCCTGTCTTCATGGTGCTCCCCGAGGTGCAAGCGGGATGCCTCAAACGCTCTCGGGATAACAGACCTTTATCGATGACAGGCTGGCAGGCCAGGTGGCCGGCGCCCATGTCTACTGGCCCCGCGCCGAGGCTGAAATCGGGCTTTCGCGCCGTCGAAATCTCCCTTAGTCTTCGCTGGCTCACATGAGAAGGATCGTCGCCGCCATCGGATTTTGGGTCATCGCCGTGACCAGCCTCCACTTCTGGTTGAACGTCGACTGGGGCGAACTGATGAACGACCAATTGCCTGAAGGCGCGCGCAAGCTGCATGTGGCGTTCATTCCGGTCACCTGCCACCTGGCCTGTCCGGTGACCGACTTCATCACCCGCTACTCTCTCGACGGGAACATCTTTTTGCCCAAGATGTTTCAGGGATTCCCCGAGATCAAAGAGGCGCTGATCGCAAATCGAATTCAGGCCGGCTTCCTGGTTGCGCCGCTGGCGATCGCGCTCAAAGCGCAGGGAGTCCCCATCAAGATCGTCTATCTCGGACACCGCTATGGATCGGCGGTGGTCGTGCAGAAGGACGGTCCAGTGCACNNCGGTCGCCATTCCCAGCCGATTCTCCGACGAGAGATTGATCCTGTTACGCGCATTCAAAAAGAACGGCATCGATCCAAACGACGTAAAGCTGCTCGAGATGGCGCCGCCCGATGTGGCTTCGGCGCTCGCGTCCAAGTCGATCGATGCGTTTTCGATGGGCGAGCCGTTTCCATCGCAGGCCGAGATCGGTGGCTTCGGTCGAGTTCTCTTCAACGCGCGCGAATATTGGCCCGACTTCATGTCGTGCGTGCTAGTGGTCCGGCAAGACGTCATCGACAACAACCCCAAAGCGGTGCAGGTCCTGGTCGACGGAATCGCGCGATCGGGACTGTGGCTAGAGAAGGGCAAGCCGTATCGCGAGTATGCCGCCGATTTTGTCGGACGTTATTATTACAACCAACCNNGGGCGCTCACCAAGCCGCTCGACCGGGTGATGTACGCGCCTCTTTCACCGCGCAAACCGGACTTCGATCTGGTCCGCGACCTGATGCTGGAAACCAAGCTGATCGATCGCAAAATCGAATTCGACGAGTACGTCGATACGCGCTTCGCGGAACATGCCGCCCTGCAAACAGCCTGGACGTTCGAGCCAGGTCAGGTAGAACGCTGACGCACCGGGTCACTGGATCCCGAATCAGCCGGTACAAGTGGGCAGTAAAAGCCTCAGCAGTCGACCTAACTAGCTGAAAATACTTATCAGCATTCCTGGCACGGGCCCTGCTGTCTCTCTCCTTCAGGAGGGTCCTATGATGACTCGTTTGG
>PLXG01000172.1 GCA_003153195.1 Myxococcales bacterium | reverse complement strand
TGGCCGTCGAACTCGGCATAGAAGACTTGTTCCCAGGGGCCCAGGTCCAATTTGCCTTTCGTGATGGGCAAGATGACTTGATGGTTGACGAGCATGCGTTTGAGGTGCGCGTCGCCGTTGTCTTCGCCCGATCGATGGTGACGGTAGTCGGGACCGGCCTGGGAATCGTCGGCTGCCGGACCGGGGGCTAGTTTCTGCACCCACTCTTCGATGTCGGCGTGCAGTCCCGATTCGTCGTCGTTCACGAACACGCCGGCAGTGATGTGCATCGCCGAGACGAGCAGCATTCCTTCTTGGATCTTACTCTCGGCGCAGCAGGCGGCAACCTCGTCGGTGATTCGTACCAGACCGCGTCTTTTTGGAAAATCGAAGGTGAGATACTTGGTGTGCGCGCGCATGAAGGCGACGAAGACTATTCCTGCATTTCGATGTTACCGGCTAACACCACTTCGAAATCGCTGCCGTGAATTCCATCGATCGAGTGCAGCACGTCGTCATCCCAGCGCGGATCGGGCGCGCCGCCCAAGAACCAGTTGCCGCCGTTGTCTGCCAAGATCATTCCGTACTTCTTGAGCGCGGTCAGAATGACTTTCACCGGTGCCGCATAGCCGCTGATGTCGACCGATGCCTTGAGCCGCAGTCGCAACCCGAGCGGAGGGCAGCTCGAGCCGTAGTCGCAGCTTCCGGCGGCATGACGCGCCGGCGCGACATACCCTTTTTGCGACTTGGTGACCGAGAAGCGAATGGCGTGATTGATCTCGCCCTTGTCCAGAACCTCGTCGGCGCGGACCAATCCCGGAAAGATCGGAAGGCCTGCCGCGTCGGCAGAGGTCCAACCATCGGGACGCAGCGCATTCGATTTGAGATCGAACTTGGCGCCGTTCGACGCATCCCAACCGTTGCCCGATACTTCAGCTTGATAAAGCTCGTACAAAAATCCATTCACTAGATCGACCGCCAGCACGTGCGCGTCGCCCGACTGTTCGATGGGCGCCGTGAGTGGGACAGGGTAGGGGCCCGGATCGCTCTCCTCGGGATAGTCGACAAAATCGACCGGCATCATCGATTGTCCCGAGGGAATGATCACATAGGGAATGCCGTTGTCGGGAGTGGATCCGAAATCGGGATGGAGGCCCTTGGTCGGAGTCATCTCGTTGATGTAGTCGTCCGACTTGGGATCGAGCGGCGCTTGTGAGATGTCGGTATTCCACGGGTTGTCGGCGGGAAAGATCAGTCCGTCGGTGGACGACGAACCCGTGCCGGTGGTCGACATCTGCGAACCGCTGTTCGCTTTGTCGGCGGAATTTCCGCTCGCGTTGTTGGTTGCAGTCGAGTCGCTCTTCGAGCCATTCGAAGGGCTCGGGACACCGAGTGACCCAACGCAAGCCGTCGCGGTGACCAAGGTGAACAGTCCAAACTGCCGAATCATGGTGGCCATTCTATCAGCGGTTGCGGTCCGACGTCACCGTCTACTAGAGTCCGAGGGTGTTTTCTCATCGTCTGCCAATTGATCTATCCGAAAATCGGTTGACGTTGGCGCTCGCACACACCACGGACTACATCGACCTCACCGTCTCTAATCCGACGGCGGTCGGCATTTCCTATCCGCCCGATCTGTTGAACGCGCTCGCCGACCCGGCTGGGCTGCGATACCACCCGGCTCCGCTCGGCATGCCACAGGCGCGCCACGCGGTGGCGGAATTTTATCGGACGCGGGGCGTCGACATCGGCTCAGAGCGAATTCTCCTCACCGCGTCGACCAGCGAGGCCTACTCCTATCTTTTCAAATTGCTTTGCGACCCTGGCGACGAAGTGTTGGTTCCTCAGCCCAGCTACCCGCTCTTCGCGCACTTGGCCGAGCTCGACAGCGTGAAGCTGCGGCCGTATCCGCTGCGCCACTTGGACGGCTGGTTTCTCGATCTCGAAGAGGTGCGGCGCGCGCTCACGCCCAAAACCCGCGCGATTCTGGTGGTGAACCCGAACAACCCCACTGGATCATTTCTCAAACGTGAAGAGCTCGACGCGCTCGACGGATTGGCCGCGGAACATGGGATCGCTCTCATCTCGGACGAAGTTTTCGCCGACTACGTTCGCACCGGCGCACCAACGGCACCTCGAACCCTCATCGGTCCACGAGCGGCGCTCACTTTTTCACTGAGCGGACTCTCGAAGACCATCGGTCTGCCGCAGCTCAAGCTGGGCTGGATCGCCATGAGCGGTCCTCCGCGCGAGATCGCCGGCGCACGCATTCGGCTGGAGCATATCGCCGACACCTATCTATCGGTCGGTACGCCGATTCAACTTGCCCTGCCCGACTTGCTCGATAATGGCGCGCTCCTGCAGCCGCGAATTTCTGCGCGAGTGGCGGAAAATCACGCGCGACTTCGCAGTGCAGTCGCCGCTGTCGCTGCCATCGAGCTCTATGAAAGCGAAGGTGGTTGGTATGACATCTTGCGGATTCCGGCGATCATGAGCGAAGAAGAGTGGGCGATCGCGCTGCTCATGCGCGACCGAGTGCTCGTTCATCCTGGATTTTTCTTCGATTTCGACGGGCGGGGCGCGGCGCATCTGGTGCTGAGCCTGCTTCCGGAGGCGGAATCGTTCGCAGAGGGAACCGCCCGACTATCTGCGAGAGTCGTAGCGGAACTTTAGCATTCCGACCTTGGCCTCCTCTTCCGGCACTTCCACCGCTTCGAGGTCCACCACCGACATCCGCTCGGTGATCGGGGTTTCATCCACATCCAACCGTTCCAAGTCTTCCATTTGCCTTCTCCGTACCGCCCACAGGTCTCAACTGCATTGCGGATGCCGACGAACGTCCCTATGGCTTCAAGCACCTAGCGCATCAAACCTGGGGGCGGGCGCCCCAGTTGCGGAGGGACAGTTGCCCCCAGTTCGATTTCAGGGACATTTGTGGGATGTGCGTGGACCAGGGCACTCGTGGTACGGTGTGATCCATGGCGCTCGGACCGAAGGTTAAAGGCTTCTTGGTGTTTCTGGTGCTGGCGGCGGTGGTGGCCGGCTGGCAGGCCACCTACTACCTGTTTCATCATGGATATTCAACTGGTAGCCGCACCGGCGTGCTGCGAAAATTGTCCATCAAAGGGCCTCCTTACTGCAAGTATGTCTCGGGCGATATGGTCCTTCAGGGCAACCTTCCTGGTGCTCCGCTCGAGACCTGGGAATTCACCGTTTCCGACGTCGATAAGGCGCTCCTCATGCCTCAACTGGAAGTGGCCGAGAAGTCGGGCAAGCCGGTCACGCTCCGCTACCGGCAAGACCTCAAGATGTGGTGGCGCTGCACGCCGCTCGAATTTTATGTGACCGACCTGGAGAAGTAGCGATGACCATCGAGACCGAAAGAGTTCGAATACAGGTCGCCGGTGAAGCGCAAACGATGATGGGCTATCTGGCCCGCCCGATATCACCGGGCCCACATCCGGCGGTGATCGTTCTGCAAGAGATCTTCGGCGTGAACGCGCACATTCGCGACGTCACCGAGCGCGTGGCCAAAGAGGGCTATGTCGCCATCGCGCCCGACTATCACCATCGCGCCGCGCCTGAGCAGGAGCTCGACTACACGCCGGAGGGCATGCAAAAGGGAATGAAGGTCATTCCGCTGCTCACGCAAGAGGGCGTGCACGCCGATCTGCAGGCGACCATCTCATTTTTGCAGGCACGCAAAGACGTGCGCGGCGATCGGCTCGGCTGCATCGGGTTTTGCATTGGCGGACACGTCGCCTATCTGGCGGCGGAAAAATTTCCGCTGCGCGCGACCGCGTCTTTTTACGGCGGCGGCATCGCTACGTTTACTCCCGGCGGTGGCCGACCGACGGTGGAAAAGACGGCCGAGATCAAGGGCAAGATCGTGTGTCTATTCGGTCGTGACGACAAACAGATCTCGCCAGATCAGGTGGAGACCATTCGCCGCGCGCTCACCGAGCATCATGTCAGACATGAGGTGGTGGTCTACGACGGGGCGGATCACGGTTTTTTCTGCGACCGTCGGGCCAGCTACCATCCCGCTTCCGCGGCCGATGCCTGGCAGCGCGTGAAGCGACTATTCAACGAGGAGCTTGCGTGAGAGCAAGCAGCGCTTCGACCTCGAACAGCGCGCGACGGCGCAGCTCCTCGGTGGCATAGCTCGGCGGACAGGCCTCCCTGAGCTGCGCGCGAAGATCGGTCTTGGCCGCTTCGGGATCTTGCGCGATCAGCTCGCCGATGCGCTGATCAAAAGCGCCTCGGCCTTGTACGAAGGCGACGATCGAATCGTGATATACGGCGCGCGGTAGATCGCCGAGCTGATCCGCCAGCGCACCGAGCGCGGCGTGCGCACCGACGAAGAGCGGGGCGCTTGGGATCTTGGCCGAATCGATGAGCGCCTCCGCGATCCCGCGCTCGTTGCCCGCGCCGATCCCGATCAGGGAGAAGGCGCCGGCAAAGTCGGCCGGCTTTTTGACTTTGGTGCGCGCCAGCAGCCGAGCGCAGTCGACCGCGGTGACGTCGCCCGAGAAGAGCCGATCCGCCGCGTCACGTTTGCCGAGGAATGCCAGACCCAGCGCGGCTTCGAGGCGCACCTCGTCGAGCGGCGCAGACAAAAGCTCGAGATCGCGGACCACTTCGGCCAGCGCGGAAAAATCGCCTTCATCGAAGTAATAGGGGATGAGGCGCCGAAGCGCGCCCACCTGCCCCGGATGCGCATCGACTGCTTTCAGATAGGCCTCGATCGCTTCGGTCGGGCGATCGAGCTCCAGGCGGAGGACCTCGCCCATTTGAAAGAGGAGATCGGCGCGGTGCACCGGTTTCTCGGTCAGCGACGAGAGTCGCGCCAAGGCCTGCACCGCTTCGGGCCATACCCGCGTCTCCACGTAGATTCGAGCCAGCGCTTCCAGCACGTCGGTGCGATCGGGATTCACGGCCAGCAGCGATTCGTACGAGCGGCGCTCTTGCGCCGAGTCACCGAGGCGCGGCGCCAGATCGGCGAGCAGATGCCGCAGCGGCGCGATCTCGGCGGTAGCGCTGGCCGGCAGCGAGTCCAATCGAGCGCGCAGACGACCGGTGGCATCGGCGGCGTGAAGGGCGACCTGTTCGCGATCGAGATCGCCCGAACGCGCCGCTGACACCAGGTGGTCGACCACTGCTTCCTCGTCACCGCGACGCTCTGCGATCTGCGCCAGCGCGGCGTGCGCAGCACCGGTGAGCGCGGTGTTTTCAAGGACGTAAAATAGATCGCTCTCGGCGTCGTGATCGGCGCCGGCTTGGAGCAGGATCTCACCGCGACGTAATCGCAACAGCGGAAGCTCTTCCGGCGGTGCCAACTTGAGCTCGGTTTCGAGCAGCGCCAGCGCGTAGATGGGGCGGCCCGCTCGGCCGTAGAACTCTCGCGCGCGTGTGGCCAGATCACGACGGTGCGGGTAGGTGTCGAAGAGTACACCCAATCGCCGCGCCGCTTCGGCCAGATGCCCGAGCTCGCGCCCGAGCACTTCGGCCGCCTCTTTTTCGAGATCGATCCGCCGCTCCAAGTCGTCGGTCGTGCGCGCCGCGCTCTCGAGCGCCTGGTGTAACTCGGCCCATCGTTTAGCGCTACGC
Organism: Myxococcales bacterium; assembly: GCA_003153195.1. Lineage (GTDB taxonomy): Bacteria > Myxococcota_A > Polyangia > Palsa-1104 > Palsa-1104 > PALSA-1153. The sequence goes on along the minus strand of PLXG01000172.1, from coordinate 4,977 downwards.
AGCAGCGCCTGCTGTTCGGTGGGAGAGACATCGGGCGCGACACCCGCGGTGCGGGCGCGGTTCATCCAGTCGACCGCCTTGGCGCTGTCGCCACCGGCGGCGAAATGCGCGCGCGCGGTCAGTTGCGAGAGGCCAAACAGTTCGGAGGTCGGCAACTTCGGATCGAACATCGCCGCTTCGAGAAGCGGTGCCGCCTCTGCTTCTCGTCCCTCTCGTTCGAGAATTCGCATTAGGCCGCGCGCCGCATCCATGGTCGGCTGCACCTCGAGCGAGGTGCGAAATGCGGCGAGCGCACGCGCGTCCTCTCCCAACGAGCCGACGATGTGGCCGAGCTCGGCGGAATAGGGCCCGCGCCGATCAGCGGGCATGCGCTCGATCTCCTTCTCGAGTCGATCGGCGAACGCGGACAGATCGCCTTTGTCGCGCAGTCGTTCGAGAATCCGATCGCGCGCATCGTTGTCGGTCGGGTCGTACTGGAGGAGCTGTTCGTCGAGGGCAGATGCCTCTTCCGGTGGAACCAATCCCACCGCTTCGCGTAGCACCCGCGAGCGCTCTTCACCTTCGGCCACTTTGGCGTGCGACAGGAGAGTGTCGCCGAGCTTGCGATTCTCCGAGCTGTCGCGATACAGGCTCGCCAGGCGAGTCCAGGCCTCTTTTTGCCCCGCTTGTGCCGCCCGGCTCAGCGCCTCTTCTTCCGCCAGTGAATCTTTGGCGTCTCGCGCGTAGTCAGCGAGCTGGAGGTGGACCCGGCCCAGCTCTTCTTTGGGGACCGCGTTGCGCGCGAGCGCCTGACGATAGGCGGCGGCGGCCGAATGAAAGGCGCCGGCTCGATGGTGAAAATCGGCCAGTGGCAAGAGCACGTCCGATCGCGATCGATCGAGCGCATAAGCGCGTGAGAACGAGTGAGCGGCGCGCTCGAGATCTCCGAGCACGCCGAGCTGCAAACGGCCGAGGCGTACCCACAGCTCGGGATCATCGGGCGCATGTTCGAGCGCACGATCGAGAAATGCGGCCGCTCGCGGATGCTCGTCGCGCTTCGATGCGAGCTCGGCGGCGTCAGCGTACATCTGGCGCGCCTCGAGTTCCATTCGCTCCGGCGGTTCGTTCTCGAGAAGCGCGAGATATTCTTCGATGTGTCCGGCTTTGAGGAGCGCCTCGGGGCGCGAATCCACCACCGTCATCGGTGCGGTCGGCCCGAGCTCGCTCGGTGTTTCGGGTTCACTCGGAGATTCACTTGCAGAAATCGACAGCACCGAGGTCTTCGACGAGAGCGCTTGCAGAACCTCTTGCGCGCTCTTGATGCTGGCGTCGAGCGCCAGTGCGCGTCGCGCCGAATCGGCGGCCTTGTCGTCGAGATCGCGGCTCAGGTAAAGCTCGGCCAGCCGTCCGAGCTCCTCGGGCACCGACTCGGGGACCGGACCATCGGGATCGAACGCGACCAGGTTCACGAGATGGCCGATCTCGGCCTCGACATCCCCTTTCGTTTTGGCTTGCGCGGCGAAGTAAACGTGCGCGGGACGAAAGTCGGGATCGATCTCGAGGGTGCGGCGGTACGCTTGCCGTGCAGCATCGGAGCGACCGAGCTGAATCTGCAGCGTGGCCAGACGACCCAAGATAGCTTTTTGTTGTGCGGGCCGGCGCGCGGTGGCGGCGATCTTTCGGCCGAGCACTTGTGCGCAGCGTTCGAGATCTCCGGTCGATTCGGCGATCGATTCGAGCGCATCGAGCGCGGCGATCTGCAGCGGATCGATGAGGAGGGCCCGTTCGTAGAGCGCCACCGCGTCGTCGACGCGAGAGAGCCGCTTGCGTAAGATATCGGCGGCGCTCACCAGTCTTCCGGCGCGCACCGCGATCGACTCAGACAGGCGAGGATCGTCGGCGGCGGTGATCAGTGCGACCGCGTGCGCTTCATGATTGCCGAGCGAGTAGTACTGCCCGATGAGACCATTCCAAGCGCGCGTGGCGTCTGCACCCGATGCCTCTTCGAGCGCGGCTTGATAAAATCGAATCGCCGCCTGACGATCGCCCAGCCGATCGGTGAGCTCGCCCAGCCGCAGCGCACGCTCGCCGCGCGGCGGAAGCTTGCGATCGAACAGCGGCTCCAGCGCTTCTCGCGCATCCTGCCAATGTTGCAGCGTATAGGAGCTCTCTCCCAGCCCGGTGCGCGCCTGAATGTCATCGGGATCGAGCATCACCGCCTGCTGATAGGACGCGGCCGCCTCTTCGATTTGACCGATTCGCGCCCGCGCCGCACCTTGCGCCGAGAGTGCTCGCGCTCGCGCCTGCGGATCGAGTCGCTCTTTGGCCAGCTCGCCGAGGGCGTCGGCCAGCGCTTCATCTTCTCCCTGCCGCAGCAGCACGTCGCACAGTGCCTCGAGAACGGTGAGTCGCTCGCTCGGGTCCGCTCGCTCGGAGGCATCGATGAGCAGCGCTTTGGCGGTGGCGAGCTCACCCTCCGATGCGGAGATGTGGGCCAGCGCCAAGCGAGGCGCGATCGCGCTCGACGCTTTTACCAGCCGCTCGAGTGCCGCCCGCATCGGCACCGGCTGCCCGAGAAGTTGTCTGACATGAACCAAACTCTCGAGCGCGCGCGGATCTTCACTCTGCGCGGCCAGCTCGGCCGCGTCGGCGGCCTCTTTGGTCCTTCCCAGTTGCAAGAGCGCGCTCACCTGCTTCATACGCGCCTGCAGATCGCCGCGTTCGCCGAGGCGAGTGGCCAGCGTGGCCATTTTTTCGAACTGCGAGGTGCGTTCGGCTATTTCCAGCGCGATCCAGAGCGCTTCGTTGCGCTCGGAGATGGCGAGCGCTTGGGCGATGTGGGCCTCGGCGCGATCGAGCGCCAAACGAGCTTGTGGCGACGCGTCCTCTCCGCTTTCGGCGCTGGCGAAGTTCTTGGCGGCATCGAGTTCGAGTCGGCCCATCGCGGTGTAAATCTCCGCTCGTTCGGGGCTGCGAGCAGGCGCCACCGCCAGCGCGTGATCGTAGGCCGCCAGCGCTTCGCTTTGTGCGCCGAGCTGCGCCAGCTCCGCGGCTGCTTGCAGCGCAAATTCTCCGCTCACCAGTCGCAGATGCTCGACGGCGATCTCCGGTTTGCCGGCCATGCGTGCCACTTCCGCCGCGCGCAACCGAATCGCAGACTGGCCGTCTTCGTCCACCACCAACTCGGTCGCGCGAGCGAGTGAAGCCAGCGCCAGCTCAAAGCTGGCCTGAGAGCCTGGCGATCCCGGATCGGAAATTTGGACCAGCGCCTCTGCCAGCGAGGTATGGACCGAGGCGCGGGTCGGGTCGAGATCCACCGCGGCGCCGAGCTCGTCGCGGGCGCGCACTGGATCGTTCAGGTGGTCGAGCCAAATGCGGCCCATCCGGGCGTGCAGTCCCGCCCGTCCGGTGCGATCGTCGGCGGGAAGCTGTTCTAACCGGCGCTGCTCGAGCCCGAGGAGATCGTTCCACTTCTGTTCGACCGCGTAGCAGGCGGCCAACAGATCGGCGGCCTCTTCACGTCCGGCGACCAGCGCACGTTCGAGCCACAGCGTGGCGCCTTCGCCTCGACATTCGGCGAGGAGCGTGCCGGCGCGCAGCGCGGCGCAAGCATAGTCATCCGCTTCGTCAGCTTCGCGCGCGAGCTCAGCGACGCGGACGTATCGTTCGGCAGCTCGTCGGCTCTCACCGCGATGCGCCCACAGATTGGCGAGCGTGAGTTGCGCCGCGATGCGCTCCGGATGGCGCACCATCAGCGCTTCGGCCAGCGCCTCCGCTTCACCAAGTCGCGACGGCATTCCACACAAGATCTCCAGGCGATGTTCGCTGAGCTCGAGATCGGCCAGCGGATCCGTGCCTGCGCTGGCCATGGCATCGAGCGTCTCAATGGCGCGCTGAAAATCTCCCGCCGCCAGCAGCCGATCCGATTCGGCGATCCGCCGCACCCGCCCGAGTGGTGCAGGCGCTTCGTCGGTGCGGGCGGAGCCGCCGTAACGCAACAGCAACCGATCGGCGGAAATCTCGATCCGTTCCAGCGCCGATTGTTTCCGTTCGGGAAGTCGAAAACCCGACGGCGGCAATGTCTGCCAAAGCGCCCGTTCGAGCGCCTGAATGGTGAAGTGGCGCGCACCAATGCGCTCGAGCCCGGAAATTCTGAGCGCGATCAAAATTCCCGACGGAACCAGCGGCGCGGGCGCAGGCAATAGACCGTAGGTGCGCACGTCGCCAATGACCACGTGCACCGCTTGTCGCTCGCCGGCGCTATCGCCACCCGGCGCGGTGACGAGATGCAGTCGCGTGGTGACCAGCGCACGCGCGCCACCCACCTGCGCTTCTGCCGAGAGCGCGAAGTGCTCCGCCTTGGCCCGCAGCGTGAGCCCGGAAATTCCGCAGCGCTCGAGCTGAGACTGCTTGCCCAGCCAATCCGCGATTGCTCGCGTGTCGGCGGTGAGCTCGAGAGATTGCAGCTTGAGTCGGCGCGTTCGAAATCCGTGGGTCGGTTGCGCACGCTCGCCCGATCGCAGATCGGGGACCTCCAGGTGCAGCTCCGAGACTCCGATGGGAATCTCGGTGCCGATCGGCGCGCGCTCACGCAGATCGAGGATTCCGCGTCCTTCGGAGAAGCGCAGCTCGAACTCGATGGGCGTCTTGGGAACCACGGGCGCTCCAGATTACCACAACTGCTAATCAATTCGCTTGCGCGTGCGAAGACAAAGAATGGTCGAAGTAATCGACGCTTTTTCGCAGCCTGGACTAGGGTCTGTCCTCAAAGTCCTCCCGTCGTCGAGCTCGTCCTCGCCGCGGCTCGCTGCGTCGCTCCTCGCTTAGTTACCACCAGTAACCTCGCTCGTCGCTCCTTGCGATCCGGGCTGCGTACTTCGCTCGACTCGGTCCGGACTTTGAGGACAGACCCTAGTACTACTTGGTCACTTTTCGCCGTCGCGAGAGCAGCGAGACCGAAGCGAGACTGGCGAGTGAGGAGAGAGCAGCACAGACGTG
>PLXG01000385.1 GCA_003153195.1 Myxococcales bacterium | reverse complement strand
ACCTTCATCTTCTGCACGCCTTCGGTCCAGCACGGAACGACACCGTTGAGCGGAAACTCAGCCGGCTCACCGCGCTGCACCGAGCTGTCGAACACGGTGCCGTCCATCAGCGTGCCGTGATAGTGCACCTTCACTCGGTCGGTGGCCTTGGGCGAATCGCCGGTGCCGGGCTTGATGGTCTTGAACACCAATCCCGAGGCGGTTTTCTCCGCGCCGGGCTCTTTGGCCGCCGATTCGAGGAACGGCTTGGCTTTTTCTTTTTCGGCATCCGACTTCGCACTTTGGCGCGTGCGCTGAAGCTGCGAAATCTTCGGGAAGTATTGCTCCATCTCGATGGCCGGCTTGGTGCCGTTCACCGAGTCGGTGAGCCCCTTCTTCACCAGATCGAGCTCCGGTTGCGTCAGGTTGAATGAGGCGACATTTCGTCCCATCATCAATCCCAGCGCGTAAAGGATTTTCTGATCGTCGGTCTTGAGCTCGACTGCGCCTCCACTGCCGCTTGCTCCGCCTTTAGGACAGCCGGCAAGCAAAACCATTGAAGCCAAAATACCTAAGGTCTTTTTCATGGGCCGCACTTTAGCGTCGGTCCGGGCGGAGGCACAAGGATTTTCAGGTAGAGGGTTCGCTCGAAGTGGCTGCGGCGGAAAGTCGGGCCACTACGTCGTCGGCAAAGCGTCCGGCGCGCTCCGACGAGATCAGTGGCTCTACGTAGACGATGCTGAGCGAGAGCTGATCTCGAAAAGTCGAAACTGCGGCGATGAGCGGCGCCACCACACTTGGCCCAACGGAGATCTCGAAGCTCTCCAGCTCCAGCGGCCCGGCGAACCTAGGCAGTCCCACCGCGCCGATGTTGGTCACCCCGACGGTGGCGGGCGCGCCCAGATCGAAGCGAGCGGCGAATTTGTCTACCACCGCCTGTTGGCTTCCTTTCCGGGGGATGAACATGCCCATCATCGGCAGAGTCACGTATTGATCGCCATAGGTGAGCGTACGCTTGAGCGCCTCCTTGACTTCCCGCGCCAGCGTCCAAAACTCCTGTGGCGCGCTGTGATAGGTCGAGACCTGCGATACGTACAGGCCCATCTCTTCGCCGAGCTGAAAATGGTGTCGCAACGAAACGCCGGAGAAGCAGCCGAAGGTGGCCACCTTTGCGCCGGGTGGGCGTTCGTCGGCCGACGTGACCAACATCGCTGCGCCCAGCGCACCTTGCACTGTCGTTTGAAGCTTTCGCGCACGAGCGGCGAGCTGGCGGGTCTGTGCGGGCGAAAGCGCACGATGGTGGACGGCCAAACGCCGGTCGGAGAATCCCGCCGCCTGGTCGATTGCCAGCTTGGTCGGACGTCGAAAAATCTTGGTGAAGAGATGGCGAAAGAAAAAAAGATTCATCGCCAAGATACGTTTCCACCAAGGGAGCGTGGCGCGCAAAAGCGTCTCGAGCGGCGCGCGCAGCTCGAAAGAAGTCGGCGGCGGCAGCGGATTTCCAGCCGCCACGGCGCCGGCCGCTTCGACGATCTCGCGCGCCATGATCACCGCCGACTGCGCATCGGCGATCACGTGCTGATGCGAAATGATGAGCTCGCTCACTTCGTCGCCGCGAACCAGGACCGCGCGCGAAAGAAGATCGCCCGACTCGTACCGTCGATTGAGCTCGTCGTGCTCGACTGCTCGCCAGGTTTCGGTCGACTCGCGCTCGACGATGCGAAGGGAAAGCGGGCGCGCGTCAGCGACGAATTGAAGGGGATGACCCTCGATGTGAACCCGCAATTGAGGATGACGAGCCTGCACCCAGTTTAGCGCGCTGCGCACCACGCTCTCGGTGAGCGGGCCGCGAATTCGACTGGTGTTCACTCCGTTGAATGAACATTTTCGATCGAGCAGCCAGAACGCGCGTTCCATCGGGCTGAGCGCGCGCTCCGGTTGAGGTGGATCGGCAAACATTGCGCGCAGCTTAACACCGGCGCCTGCGCGCCTGGCACGCTTGATGCTAAATCCCTCAGCATGGCTGGCTTATACGTCGGTGAGTGGAACGAGCTTGCGGTTCAACCGAGTCCGGACGGAGGAGATTTCATCCGAACGCGCCGAACCCTTTCTTATTTGCTGCTTCCCGAGGGCGAGTTCATCTATCAAGCGGCGGGCGAAGGCGAGTGGCGCGGTCGTTGGTCGCAGACGGGCGGCGAGGTCAGGCTGCAAGATCAGTCGGGCCGGTTCGAGCGTCTTCAGATCGTCGACTCCGAGCATCTCCGTCGAGGACAGGTGGCGCTCAGCAAGGTTCCGCGCCATCACGATCTTCGGCTCGATGGAACCTACGAAGGAAGCGAAGGGACGGTCACCTTTTTCGGGGACGGTCACTTCGATGCTGGAGATGTTCGTGGCAGTTACACCATCGAGGGAAACACCATCGCCATGCAGGACAGCGAAGGTCTGTTAGAAGCGGCCACCCTCTACGCCTCCGGAAATGACGAAACCCACATTCTCGAGCTCATGATCGATGGAAAGCGCTATCGCCGCCGCTTGGACGGTTAGCGACCGGAAGTCGAGGCGATTGCTAGGGGAAAACGAGTTCCTTATAGGCGCCCGCAAAGCGAGCCACTTGCCAAATTCCAGCGCGCCTTATGTATAAGGGGATGGAACAAGATGACGAACGCGTGTCGGTTCATCGCGGGGTAGAGCACATTCCGTTGCGAGGGACCAAGGAAGAAGAGCTCGGCACAATCATATCTTCGCCCGTCGAGGTTCAGCACGCCGGCGTGGTCGATGGGGTCGAGGTCATCGATCTGGGAGACGACTCCGACAGCTAGTTTGCAGTAGGCGCGACGCGCGATGTTATATTGCGCCTCGCATGGCAGTCATCAATACGCCGCTTTTGGTCGCAATCGAGATGGGATACGGCCATCTGCGTGCGGCCCAACCTTTGGCCGAGCTATTCGGGGTGCCGGTGCACAAAGCCGACGAGCCCCCGCTCGCTGAAGCGCGCGAGCAGAAGACCTGGGCAACCGCTCGAAAGTGGTACGAGCTCGCCTGTCGGGCTACCGAGATTCCGCTGGTCGGCGCACCACTGCGGGCTGCTCTCGAAGAGCTTACCTTCATTCCGCATCTGCATCCCTATCGCGATTTGTCGCGTCCATCGCAAGGCGTGAAGACGCTCGATCGCTTGGGCGCGCGTGGGCTCGGCGCGGGCATGCTGACGCGACTGCGGGCCACCGATGCGCCGCTGCTCACCACATTTTTTGCACCGGCGGTGTTGGCGGATGCGGCCGGGTACGAACGAGTTTTTTGCGTGGTCACCGACACCGACATCAATCGCATCTGGGCGGCACGCACGCCGGAGCACACGCGCATTCAGTATCTGACGCCCAGCACGCGCGCGGGACGTCGTCTGGTTGCGTACGGAGTTCCGCGCGAGCGCATTCATCTCACCGGATTTCCGCTGCCGCATTCGCTGCTCGGCGGCCCGACGCTGCCGGCGCTCAAACGCAACCTGGCAGCGCGTATCGTGCGCCTCGATCCCAAGGGCGAGTTTCGGCGGGTTCACGGTGATCTGGTTCATCAGATCCTTGGCGATTTGCCGCAATTGAGCGCGCGCGATTCGGCGCCGCGGATCATGTTCGCAGTCGGTGGCGCAGGTGCCCAAGGCGAGCTGGCGTTTCGATTTCTTCCCAGCTTGCGGCCGTTCATCGAGACCGATCGGATTCGCCTCACGCTGGTCGCCGGCGTGCGGCGCGAAGTGGCCGACCGGTTTCGCGAGTCCATCGAAAAATGTGGCCTGGGAAAAATGTCAGACAAGATCGAGATCTTATTCGAGCCCGATCACGACACCTATTTTCGCCGCTTCAACGAACGATTGTCCGACACCGATCTCTTGTGGAGCAAGCCGAGCGAGATTTCGTTTTTCGCCGCGCTCGGCCTGCCGATCGTGACCTCGCGTCCGATGGGCATGCACGAACAGTACAATCGTCGCTGGCTCCTCGAGGCTGGCGCCGGACTCGATCAAGGCGACCCTCGTTACGCCGGTGAATGGTTACAAGCGTGGCTCGACGACGGCACGCTCGCCGGAACCGCGTGGTCGGGATTCACTCGTCTGCCACAACGCGGGCTGTACGAAATCGAAGCACTCGTGCGCGGCTCGTCCACGTAACACTACGTTTGCCGACAGCGCGACCGTCAATCCATCCGCCTCGACCGTTGAAAGATTGACTGTGCACGGTCTGTACGACGTCCTGCTACCTGAACCAATTCAGCATCATAAGACACCTCTTCGGTAGGCATGCGCGCTGCACAGCCGACCTCGGCCGTCACGAACGTGGCTCAAAAAAAGAGGTGACCATTGCAACTGCGTACTCGTCTTCTCGCTTCCGGGCTGTTAGCAGCGCTCGCATCATGCGACGCCGCCGCCCCGAGTGAAGAGACGACTCGATCGACTGAAGAAGCAGCACAGGTGGCCAACTATACGGTCGGTCCCGGTCAACAATATGCTGATCTCCAGTCGCTTGCGTCGAAGCTTCAACCGGGTGACGTGGTCGATGTGTACGGCAAGAGCACTGCGTACGCCGGTGGCGTTCTATTTACCCAAAGCGGCACCGCCACCAGCAAGATCACCATTCGTGGCGTGCGCGTAAATGGCGCGCGTCCGATCATCTCGGGCGGCGCCAACACCATCGAGTTTCAAGGCAACCATTACGTGTTCCAAGGATTCGATGTGACCGGTGGCTCGTCGCGCGTCATCTATCACCACGCCGACGACATCTATATTGGTGACACCGTGGTGCACGATTGCCCGGCGCAAGGCATTCTCGGCGCCGAGACCGACTCGGGCTCGCTCACGCTCGACTACGTCGAGGTGCATCACTGCGGCAGCGGCACCACCTACCACTCGATCTATATGGACATCGATCTCGACACCTATCCGAACGCGGTGTTCCGCATGCAACACTCGTATGTGCACGACGGACTGGGCGGGAACAACGTGAAGAGCCGCGCGGTGCGCAACGAGATCTACTACAACTGGATCGAAGGCGCGTACTACCGCGAGATCGAGCTCATCGGCCGCTCAGAGAATCCGAACAACATTCGCATGGATTCGGACGTGGTCGGCAACGTGTTCGTCAAGAAGGGCTCGAACACCAACTACTACACTGCGCGCATCGGCGGTGACGGCGACGGCGACACTTCGGGGCGCTATCGTTTCGTCAACAACACTTTCGTTCTCGCGTCCAACACCAGCGACGCGGTGGTGCAAGTGTTCGATCAGGTGCAGACGCTCGAAATGCACAACAACGTCTTCTATCGCGTGGGCGGCTCGGGCGTGAAGATCTACGACGACTCGAGCGCAACCTGGGTGAACGGTTCGGCAACCATGTCGGGTCAGAACAATTGGGCCAGCACCGGCTCGACGGCGATTCCGACGGCGTGGACTGGCACCAAGAGCGGAAGCGATCCCGGATTCAACGCCATCGCCACCGATGACGTGACGCTCAAAAGTGGCGCTGCGGCGATCAATGCCGGCACTGCCACTCCGACCAGTCCGGCGAACTATCCGTTTCCCAATGGCCTCATGCCGCCGGCTTGGCTTCCGCCGCTGCACACGGTCGAAGCGCTCAGTGGCGCGGCAGCGCGTGGCGCGGTCGGCACCATCGACATCGGCGCGTACGAATATGGAAGCGCAACCGCGCCTCCGGCTGGCACGCCCGACGGCGGCACCACTGGCGGTGGATCGATGGATGGTGGCGTGGTCACGCCGCCGGCCAACAAGCCGCCCAAGGTCACGCTCACCAGCTCGGCGAGCGGCACCGTGAATGCGCCGGCCACCATCAAGCTCACTGCCACCGCCAGCGACTCCGACGGAACGGTCAGCGAAGTGGAGTTTCTCTCGAATGGCGTGGTCATCGCCACCGCCGCCGGCACACCCTACACCTACACCTGGACCAGCATGAGCGTCGGCACCTATAGCTTGACCGCGCGTGCGACCGACAACGCGGGCGCTCAAACCACCTCCACCGCCGTGAGCGTTTCCGTGGTGACTCCGCCCGCCGCCGTCTGCTCGACTGCCACCGCCGGCGCTGCGTGGCCACATCATGCCTTCACCGCCAACTACGGCACAGTATCGGTGCAAGGTGACTTCACGCCCAGCGCCACCACCGATGACGCCGCCGTGGCGCTCAGCAAAGGCGCACAGACCACCTGGTCGGGATTGGCCGCAATCGTTCTGTTCAACAGCTCAGGAAAGATCGTGGCGCGCACCGGCGGTACGTACACCGCGGCGAAGATTGCGTATCAGGCGAACGTCACCTATCACGTGCGTATCGTCGCCAACTTGGTTACGCACACCTATTCAGCGTATGTGCGCGCACCGGGCGGGATGGAGCAGACCATCGGAACCAACTTGGCGTTCCGCACCGAGCAAGCGGCCGTCTCTTATCTCGACAACTGGACCATCGCGTCTGATGCGGGCTCGCTCAAAGGCTGCGGACTTACCCCTTAGAACTTGATGCTGCGGTAGTCGTTTTTCCGTACGTTGGTGCGAGTGCGGATGACGGCTATCGCTGGAGTCGGGGCTGGCCGGCCGGTGCTCTGCGTACTTGGCGCCGACTGCTTCTCCGACGAGGCTGACACTGGCTTGCGAGCCACGTGCGGTGCCACCGTCTTCGACGAACCAGACGTATTGAGGACTCGTGCAAGCTGCTCTTCGACGACATCGCTCATCGAGCGAGAGCTGGTTGCACAAAACTGGCGGAGCGAATCGTACGTCTCACCCCGAACGGAAATCGAACGGCGAGTTTGTTTGGTAGCCATGTTCTCCCCTCCAAAAGGAAGATCCAGGCAATCTGATCCTCACTTGATCGATCGTCAACTTCATTCGTGAAAGTTGGATCATATCGATCACTTGGATTGCGCCGAATTTTGCTTTTCGCGATGAGGTTAAAAAGTACCTAGCGCCGCGATGCCGTTTTCACTGGGAACGATCAGCCAATTAGTGCGCTTAGGCGAGGCCGGTCGCCGGATAACACCGACGAGAACGAGGGCCAAGCCGGCTGCCTGTACCGCGGCGTCGAGGACCAGCCCGGCCACCGCGCCGTTTTCTGCGGACGTGCCGGTGCATCGATTGCAGCGCCTGAGATCGATGAGCGGTCCCAAAATGGGAATGCCCAGCTCGCCCTGCGTGAACCGCCCACCGAACACCAGCGCGGGCAGATAGCCGGCGGCGAACATGGCGGTGCCGGCGATCACGAACGAGAGCTTGGGGCGCTGGCGCTTTGGGCGAGGCTTCGATTCTTCCGACCACGCGCGACTCGGAACCGCCGCGCTCGACAGGAGCGAAAGAGCGAGCACCAACACGAATCGTCCTGAGATCTTCATCGTGCGCTCGCCGCATGAGAATCCGCGTAGGCGAGCAGGTCGCCGTTTTGTGGATCGCCAACGTACAAGACGCGGCGATTGTCGGATCCCACCGAGCTGGCGTCGTCGATGGTGGTGAATTGATCGAGCAAAGAGAGCGTCCCGTCGCTGGCAACGTCTATGATGGCCACCTTCTGATTTCCCGCCGAGGCGACGTAGAGATGTCCGAGCGATGAACTATAGTCGATGGTGCCAGTACCGCTTCCTAACTGGAGCGTGGAGAGCACCGCGCCGTCGTGGGCGCCGTCGAGCACCGACACTTTTCCGTTGTCGCAGACCGCAAAGAGAAATTGCAGCTTCAGGTCGATCGCGATTCCGCGCGCCGCGGCGCACCCGTTTGGCCAGGTCGCCACGATCTGTCGCGTCGCGGTATCGACCACGTCGGTTGCATCGGATCGGTGATGCGAGTAAGCGCGCGTTCGATCGGAGTCGACCACCAGCGATTGCGCGCCAGTGGGTAGCGCGATGGTACCCGATCGGGTGAGCGTCCGATTCCCCAGACTGAAGATCTCGATTTGTGCCGCGTCGGGCTCGGTGACCCACACCTCCGAGCTCGACGCGACATAGCGGACGTAGCCTGGGCTGGATGAAACTGAGATGGAATAAATCACCTTCCGCGCCGTCGAATCTATCAGGCCAAGCTCGTTGGTGGTGCGGTCGATCACGACCAACAAATCGTCGGCCTCGTCCGCGGAGGTAGCACCTTGATCATGTCCGCCAAAATAGAAGATCTCGGAACTGAAGTCGCCGCTGGTAGTGACTTTGTGGGTTTGCGGATCGATCAGATCCAGATGGCCGGAGCGGCCCCCCGGCACCATCAAGCGGCCGATCTTGGGTGCGAAGCGAAGGTCATCGAAGCCGATGCCACTTTCACCATCGGGCATGGCGATGACCGAGACCCCGTCCGGCGGAGCTGGACGGCATCCGCTGACAGCCAGCGAACCCGCGAACAAAAAAAGATGGAGGAAGATCGGGCTCATTTTGCACGTAGGCTAGCGTGCGGGTTAAGAAATGTAAAAGCGCTCGCTGGCTTTTTGGAGGATGATACGCTCCACTATCTATGCGCTGAGGCGCGGGACCGGTCATGAAACGACTTCGGCTGTTTGGGATTCTGGGAGCGATCGTAGCGGTGGTGATCGCCTTCGGGCTCTATGAGCGTGGGCAGGCCGCCCGCAATGCGCTGCCCAAGTTCGAAACTTCTGCCGCCGATCGTGGCCCGGTCGTGGCGCGTGTTACCGCGACTGGAACTCTCTCGGCGCTGGTCACTGTGCAGGTCGGCACCCAGGTCTCCGGACGCTTGTCGCAGATCTTGGTCGACTACAACTCGCCGGTGAAGAAGGGGCAGCTCATCGCCAAGATCGATCCGCAGCTCTTTCTCGCCACCGTGGAGCAGGCCAGAGCCAACGTCGCCGCGCAAAAAGGCCAGGTCGATCAGGCCGCGGTCAACGCGCGCATCGCCGAGCTTCAACGCAAGCGCAGCCGCGAATTGCGCAAAGGGAACTTGATCGCGCAGGCCGATCTCGACACCGCCGAAGCGACTGCCGACGCTGCGCAGGCCAACGTTGCCGTCCAGCAAGGACAGCTGGCGCAGTCGAAAGCGAACCTTCATCAAGCGGAGGTCAATCTCGACTACACCACCATCTTGTCACCCACCGACGGCGTGGTCATTTCACGCGCGGTCGATGTCGGACAAACGGTGGCAGCCTCTCTGCAAGCGCCAGTGCTTTTCACCATCGCGCAAGATTTGAAAAAGATGCAGGTCGACACCAGTGTCGCCGAGGCCGACGTCGGAAAGCTCGATCAAGGTGTCGAGGCCACGTTCACGGTCGATGCCTATCCGACCGAGAAATTCAAAGGCAAGGTACGTCAGGTGCGAAATGCGCCGCAGACGCTGCAGAACGTGGTGACCTACGACGCGGTGCTCGATGTCGACAACACCTCGCTCAAGCTCAAGCCGGGAATGACCGCCAACGTGACGTTCATTTACGCCGAGAAGCAGGACGTGCTACACATTCCCAACGCGGCGCTGCGATTTCGTCCGACGCCGGAGATGCTGGGACAAGATCCGAAGCAGGGCGGACATAAAGATCACAAAGACGGAAAAGATCACAAGGAACGTTCGCCCGATCGCAAGACGGTGTGGGTGCTGCGCGACGGAAAACCGGCGGCGGTTCCGATAAAAGTGGGAATCTCCGACGGGACGATCTCCGAAGTTGCCGAAGGAGAGCTGACCGCGGGCGATCTGGTGATCACCGAAGTCGCGAGTGGCGCCACTAAGCCGAGTGGACAGCAGCCAGCTTTTCGTGGCGGCCGGATGTTCTGATGGTGCTCATCAGCATCCAAAATGTCGTCAAGCGATACCAGCTCGGCGACATGGAGGTCAACGCGCTCTCCGGTGTTTCGCTCGAGATCGAGGCGGGCGACTTCGTGGCCATCATGGGCTCGTCGGGATCGGGAAAGTCCACCCTGATGAACATCCTCGGCTGTCTCGATCGGCCCACCACCGGTTCCTATCTGCTGAACGGACAGGAGGTCGCCAAGCTCGATCGCGAGCAGCTGGCCGAGGTACGCAATCAGCTGCTCGGATTCGTTTTCCAAAGTTTCAATCTGCTCACGCGTACGAGCGCGGTGGAAAATGTCGAGCTTCCGCTTTTGTACGCCGGCGTGCCGACCAAAGAGCGAGTCGTTCGTTCCAAAGAGGCGCTCAGCCGCGTTGGCTTGGGCAAGCGCTTCGATCATTTCCCCAATCAGCTTTCCGGCGGGCAGCAGCAGCGAGTGGCGATCGCGCGGGCGCTGGTAAACAATCCCAAGCTGCTCCTCGCCGATGAGCCCACCGGCAACCTCGATTCGCGCACCAGCATCGAAGTGATGGCGCTGTTTCAAGCGCTGGGTGGAAGTGGCATTACCGTGGTTCTGGTCACGCATGAGTCCGACATCGCTGCTTATGCCAACCGAGTGATCACGTTGAAAGACGGGCTGATCAAGAGTGATGTCAGACAAAATCCTCTGAGCGCCAGCGCCGAAATGGCGGCGCCAGAGATGTCGGCTGAAACCTGATGGGCATTCTGCAGACATTGCGCGTCGCGCTGAGGGCACTGCTTCGTAACAAGATGCGCTCCTTTCTCACCATGCTGGGCGTGATCATCGGCGTCGGCGCGGTGATCGCGATGGTGGCGATTGGCGAAGGCGCCAAAGCCAAGGTCGAGGAGGCGTTCGCGTCGATGGGCACCAACTTGCTCATCCTTCTGCCGGGCACCACCTCGACCGGCGGTGCGCACGGCGGATACGGATCATCATCATCGCTGTCCTGGGACGATCTGAAATCGATCCAGACTGAAGTGTCGAGCGTGAGATATGCCGCGCCTGCGCTGCGCGTCACTTCGCAAGTGCTGAGCGAAGATCAAAACTGGACCACCTCGGTGACCGGAACCACGCCGGAGTATTTCAGCATTCGTTCGTGGCCGGTCGCGCGCGGCGTGGCGATGACCCAGTCGGATGTCGATTCGGGAGCCAAGGTCGCGCTGCTCGGCCAGACCGTGGTCGACAAACTTTATGGACCGAGCGCCGATCCCGTCGGTACGGTGATTCGCATCAAGAACGTTCCGTTTCAAGTGATCGGCGTGCTGCAGGCGAAAGGGCAATCACCGGTTGGCTCCGACTATGACGACTGCGTCTTCTTGCCGGTGAGCACCTATTCGTCCAAGGTCCAAGGCGGCCTCCGAAACTACATCAACGGCACCATCTACATCGGCGCCACCTCGCAAGACACCACCGCGCGCGCGGAGACCGACATCGGAAATCTTCTACGCGATCGGCACCATTTGACGTCGGGCATCGACGACGATTTCTCGATTCGCAACTTGAGCGAGATGGCCTCAGCGCAGCAAGAGGGCACCAAGACCATGACCACGCTCTTGGCCAGCATCGCCGCGGTCTCGCTCCTCGTCGGTGGAATCGGTATCATGAACATCATGCTGGTGAGCGTGACCGAGCGAACGCGCGAGATCGGTCTGCGTATGGCGGTGGGCGCCAAACCGATGCACGTGCTTTTGCAGTTTCTCGTTGAGGCGCTGACCCTCTCCATGATGGGCGGGTTCATTGGTGTGTCGCTCGGCTTGATCATGGCGCAAAGACTGTCGTCGAATTTTGGTTGGCCCATGCTGATCCGCGCCGACATCATCGTCATCGCCGTCGGCTTCAGCGCTTTCATTGGTGTAGCATTTGGACTTTATCCCGCTCGCAAGGCGTCGCGGCTCGATCCGATCGATGCACTGAGGTACGAATGATCGCTCTACAGCTCACCTTGGCAGTCACTCGAATCGTCAGCTTGTCGCAGGCGCTCGAGAGCGCCAGGGTTCATCAACCGACGGTGCGTCAGGCCCACGCCACCACCGATGTTTATCGCGCGCGTGCCGACGAAGCACGCTCCGGACTTCTGCCGCAGCTGAACGGTACCGCTACCTATCAGCGGTCCACTGCCAACTTCGTCTCGCGCCCCGGCGCGCTGCCCAAGACGGCGGTCACCACTACCACCGGCATGTCGACCACGGCGCAGACCTCGAACTTCGACACCTTCAACTACTTCAACTTCGGGCTCACGCTCAGCCAGAACGTTTACGATTTTCAGACGCCCGAGCGTTGGCGCGCCAGCATCGCCACCGCCGATGCGCAAGAGGCTACCGAGCATGCCACTTCGCTCATGGTAGAACTCAACGTGCGCACGGCCTTCTTCACCGCACGCGCGGAGAAGGCGCTGGTAGGCGTGGCGCGGGAGACGGTCGACAATCAGAAGCGCCACCTCGAACAGATCGAAGGTTTCGTGAAAGCGGGCACGCATCCGGAGATCGATCTAGCGCAAGCGCGCACCAACTACGCGAACGCGCGAGTGCAGTTCATCACTGCCGAAAACAATTACGAAGCCGGTAAGGCGCAGCTCAATCAGGCGATGGGTGTCGAAGGTGAAACCGACTTCGATGTCTCTGACGACACCATTCCGGCGCTCAGCGAAGAGCAAAATCCGCTCGATACGCTGGTCGACTCGTCCATCAAAGCGCGCCCGGAGTTTCTGGCCATGGAAAAGCAGATCCGCGCGCAAGAGCTCACCCTGCGCGCCAGCTGGGGCGGATACGGCCCGGCGCTCGGGGTTTCGACCAGTCTCACCGATGGCGGCGTCGACATCAGCAAATTGGCGTGGAACTGGAACCTCAGCGCTACTGCGACTTGGAACCTGTTCTCGGGGCTGAACACTCGCGCGCAAATTCAAGAGGCGCGCGCCAACATGGAGTCGCTCAAGGCGCAGCGTGATGCACTTCGGCTGCAGGTTCGACTGGAAGTGGATCAAGCGCGATTGGCGGTGCGGGCGAACCGCGAAGCGCTGAGCGCGTCGGAGGACGCACTGGTGAGCGCGCGCGAGCAGCTACGTTTGGCCGAAGGACGCTATCAGGCGGGCGTGGGAAATTCGATCGAGCTCTCCGACGGACAGCTGGCGCTCACCAACGCCGGCGGGCAGCGCGTACAGGCGGAATACAACCTGGCCACCGCGTGNNGCGCGCGCAGCTGATCAAAGCGCTCGGTCAGCGCTAAAATTTTCCGCAAGAAACCGTTACACTCTTTTCACATGAACGACGAATCGATTCGAAAATGGTGCGCCGCGCATCTGATGGTGGCGATCTGGGATGCGCCGACCAGCACGCTGTTCGACGTCTATTCTTCGAAGTCGCTGTTCATCGATCTGCGAAAAGTTCGAGAGACTGCTGAGCGGACCACGCCGTCAGCGGAAACATACGAACTCATCGTTTTCGAAAGCGGTCTACAGATCGCGCTCGCACCGGCGGGCGTGGCCTGGCCGCCCGACTTCGCCAATTCAGGGCCGTTGCCGGGGCTCCCGCAGGTGCTGTGCTGGCGCGACTTCGCGTCGGTCAGTGCGCAGATCCAACATGTGATCGACGCCCACCAGGGCGAGCCGGTTGGACGAGAAGTTCTCGACATGCTTCGCTACTGCATTGCGCTCGTGGACGGCGCGCGCGTGGTCGGGTTCGACGTGGAAAAAGAGGAACGCCGCTTGGAAGGTTATCTCGAAGAAGTGGAAAAGCGTCGAAGTGGCCCGGCATGATAGATGGACTAGCCACCTGATCGCGTCCGGAAGAGCCAGGCCTCCTAGGAGTTCTCGGGAGATGTAGCTGGTCTGCAATTTGCTTCGCGCTCGGGGCAGGAGGATTCATCATGCGCACCCTGCTCGTCATCGCCGCCGTCAGTCTCGCTCTTTCGTCGAGTGCTTTTGCCAAGACCGCTAAGACCTCTCGAGTGTCGCGGCCACCAAGGCCGCCTATCTGAGTGCCATCACCGACAACACCTTTCATGCGTCGAAATACGTAAAGCTGGAAGGCGCGGCGCTCGCGCAGCTCAAGTCGCTTCGCCAGGACGGAGGCGGTGATTACAAGACGCAACTCATCGAGCTCAACGGGACGCAGTTTAAAAATACCCGCGGTCTCTATTTGCAGACCGATGGTGGAATCTATCTGTCGGTGGTCGGTCAGAAGAGCGGCAAGTGGACTCGCGTGCTCGGAAATGGCTCGGCCGGCGAGTCTGAAGATTTCAGCTGGTAGCGTAAGGGCAGTCTTTCTCGAAGAAGTCGAAAAACTCAAACCTCGTCTAGATACTTGAAGATCGTCCGCGGGCTCACCTGCAACAGCTCCGCGGCGCGCGTGCGGTTTCCACCCAAACGATCGACCGCTCTTTCCACATATTGCTTGAGGAACTCGTCGCGCGCCTCCGCTAGCGTCTTGATCTGGTCGCCGGAAATTGGCAGTCCCAGCGTCTGCGCTTCGAGCACTTCCGCATCGGAGAGCAGTACACCGCGGCGGACAGCGGTTTGGAGCTCACGAACATTTCCCGGCCACTCATATTGTCGCATCGCCTTGAGCGCATCGGGGGCGAAATGAATCTTTGGTCGGGTGAGCGCGATCCGATCTCGCTGCAGGAAAAAATGCGCCAGCTCGATTGAGTCTTCGCCGCGTTCGCGAAGGGCTGGAACCTCGACGGACATAGCGGAGATGCGGAAGTAGAGATCTTGACGGAATCTTCCGTCCGCCACCAGTGCCTCCAAGTTGCGATGGGTCGCGCACACCAGACGAAAATCGACGGAGTAGTGGCGATCGTCTCCGACCGGCTGCACTCGGCCGTCCTCGAGTACACGCAGGAGCTTCGCCTGCTGACTGAGCGGCATCTCGCCGAGCTCGTCGAAAAACAGGGTGCCACCTTGCGCACTGCGGATCTGCCCGATGCGGTCGCGGTTGGCGCTGGTGAACGCGCCGCGCACGTGACCGAATAGCTCGCTTTCCAAAAGCGCTTCAGGGATCGCGCCGCAATGTACGGTCACGAACGGTCCTTTTGCGCGCTGACTGCGTCGATGAATTTCCTGCGCCAGGAGCTCCTTGCCCGTTCCCGTTTCACCGGTGAGCAGTACCGAGATGTCCGAGTTGGCAATTCGAGTCAGGTTGACCATCAGACTCTGAATCGCAGCGGAGGAACCAATGAAGGGGCGACCCTGTAATACCTCGAGCTTTTCCTCGGCTAAACTGGCTCGCGCGGCAACCTCTGCGGTTCGTCGCGAGCCGGCCAAAAGAAGCGCCGCTTGACTGGCGTAGAGCATCAGCAGGTCGAGCGAATCGGCGTCGAACGCCTTCGGGATCTTTCGACTGAGGTAGAGCGCGCCCAGCAATCGGCTCCCATCTTGGATGGGCGCGCACATGAGCGACGCCACTTTAGCATCCTGCAGCGAAGGCGCCTGCGTGAGCGCATCTTCCGCGTCGCCGGAACACCAGAGGAACGGCTTCTTTTCGGCTAAGATTTTGCCGGTGAGAGTTCGGCTCAGTTGCGTCTCTCCGACGTCGAACTCGCCGATTGTGCGCGCCTTCTCGGCGGCCGATCGAAAGTCTTCACCGTCGTAGAGAAGAAGCAGCGCGCGATCCGCTTCGGCGAAATAGACGAGATCCGATAAAAGCTGCTCGGTCATCGCCTCGATCGAATCGCCAGCGGACAGGCGTCTGACGAATTCATGCAGCTTCCGGCAGATCGCCACTGCGCGCTGCGGCTCAGAAAATCCCTCGACAGGCAGCGCCCGCGGGGCGCCGGGACGAAAGATGATCGCCGATCGACCGAGTGTGATGAGATCGAAGGGTTCGAGTTGTCTTTGTCGAACCCGGCGCCCGTTTACCAATACCGAGGAGGATTCGCGTTCGAGCAAGAAGCCATCGGCTCTTCGCAGAATGCTGAAGTGATGTGGCTCGACTTCGGCGTCGCTCACCCGCACCGTACAGTCGGGCGCGGTTCCCACTTTCGTCTCTCCCTCACGAAGTGGGACGAGTCGGGGTTGAGCGCTCCAGTCGAGCAAAAGGAGATGCGCGGTGGCTGTCATTTTGCGATTCAACCACCAGCTTATCATCGGAGACGGCGACCTGTGAGTTAGTTCACTGCCCAGAAAGCAAGACGGAGACCAAGATTTCAGCGCTCACTTAACCAATTGATAAGGCGCGAGTAACCGAATCACGCCGGCGATGCGGACCACGCTCGGTCGGAAGTTTTTTGCCGAGTCGCAAATGGCTTTTGGACAGTGACTGCGGTCGACCATTTTGCGTCGTACGAATTGGTGGCGCGGTGTTAGATTGCCGTCGGAGGTGATGGTCATTCGGTTAGCGAGAAAAATTCTGATCTTGGCGGCACTGTTCTCATTTGAAGTAGCGGCGGCCGAGGAGCCCGAAGCGGCCGCACGAAAGCTGCTCGAGCAGGGAAGCATTTTGTTTCAACAAGGTCAGTTGCTGCGTGCTCACACCGCGTTTGCCGCGGCACGGGCGTTGGTTCCGGAGCGCGCGAACCCGTATCGTTGGCTTGGCCTAGTAGAGGCGCAGCTCGGTCGGTGCGCTGAAGCAATTTCCAATATCGAGCAATTCGTCAAACGCGCACCTGCCGGAGATCCGCGCCTGGCCGAGATCGAAGCGGCGCGCAGTCTTTGTGAGAAACAACTCGCGACCAAACTGTCGCTCGCCGCACCTGCGATCCCAGGCAGCGAGAGCGCTCCACCACCGGCTCTCTCGACGTCGGCGCCAACTCTTCAAGAGAAACCTCGCTCCAAGCGTTCCGTCGCCAATAAGTGGTGGTTTTGGACTGCAATCGCAGGAGGCACCGCGGCGCTGGTCACTGCGGTCACTCTGGGCGTCGTACTCGGGGGAAGTTCGGCTCCCCCGACGCTGAGCCCGGTCCACGTGAACTGATGAAGGCGCTGCTACCGCTTTTAGCGGCGTTGACGATCGCGGGCTGCCACAAGGGTCCATGCGACGGATTGACCGCCGCATGCGTGGAACTTGAGGTGACCGGACCCGCGCTCGAAATCGACAGCTTGAATCTCAAATTTACCGGGAGCCTCTCTCATCCCGACTATCAGGTCGATCGCGGCGGTCAGACGTTTGGCCTGCCGATCGTCGTGCCCCTGATTTTTGATTCGCTCCGCACCTCGACCCAGTATGGGCTCGTCGTGCAAGCGACGCGGAGCACGACGCTCATGGGCAGTGGACAGACCGAGTTTACGATCCGTCCAGGTGAGCACGAAAAGTGGTCGGTCGCGCTGGCGTCGAGTGGAACCGATCTGGGGACCGCTTCTGACGGTGGGAGCGATCTAGCCGGAACGATATCTTCCGACGGCGGAAGCGGTTGTCCCGACGGGATGGTTTCGGTTGGAGGCTACTGCATTGACGCCACTGAAGTCACGGTGGCCGCTTATCAAGCATTCCTCGACGCGTCTCCGGGCGCAAGCTATCTCAGTCGCGACTGCGCGTCGGGCCACAGCTTCGTACCGCAAGCAAACTGGCCACCCCCTACCGGAAGCGAAAATCTGCCGATCACGTTTGTCGACTGGTGCGACGCCTACGGCTATTGCGCGTGGGCGGGCAAACGTCTTTGTGGCCAAATCGGCGGAGGGTCGCTCAGTGCTTCGGCCGCGGCGAGCTTCGCCACCAGCGAATGGGTCAACGCGTGCACCAAGGCGGGCACGCGAACGTATCCTTACGGAAGCAGCTACGACAAGACCGCCTGTAACGGCAGCGAGTTTGCCCCTTCACAACCTCACGCAAATGCCGTCGGGAAGCTCGCCAGTTGCGAGGGAGGATTCGACGGCCTCTTCGACATGAGCGGTAACGTCGCGGAGTGGATTGATTCGTGCGCCAACTCAGGCGAGTCACCCTGCCTGACCATGGGCGGAAGCTGGGCCAGTGGATCCGACTCGCTCGCTTGTAGTTACACGATGGATGGCGCGTATCGTTCGTCTGCCGATCAATTCATTGGGATTCGCTGCTGCAAGTGATTCTCAATCCAGCTCACTGTCGGGCGGGATGGTCGGTTTGGTCGTCGGCTTAGTCTTGAACGAGGGATGCGCCGGCTCTCGGATTTTCGTCAAAATGATCTCCAGGTCGGCGGGGCTGTCGACCTGCTTTTCTTCCGTGCGGTAGCCCGCGTGCGCGATTGTTATTTTGTTAGGCAATCGGAGCCGCAGCTTGATCGGCGTTGAGCCGACCTCTGCGCCATGAACAATGAGACTGGCTCCCGATGGATTCGAGCGAATCATCACTTCCGATTCATCCGTCGTGACCGAGGGCCCTTGCATTGGCGCCGGCGCTGGCAATGGCTCCGTCGCTTTCGGGATCGGAGCGATTGCGCGGTTTTCAGTCGCTGCGATTAAATATTTTTTCACGTGGCTCTTCCACGCCAATCCGGATACTGCGAACACCGTGACAACGGCGACCAGCGTCCACGCCATCCAGGTTCTACCGAACGCGGGTCGGACTCGTTCGGCGGCGGTGGAGTGCTCTGGTTTCGCCAAGGGCGCCAGCAACTCTGCCAGCGCTTTCATGGATGGAGGCCGGCGCGCTGGCTTCTTCTCCAAACAAGAAAGAATAATGTCTTCAAGAGCGCGCGAGACTGGACGAAAACTGGACGGATGCGGCGGCGCTTTGTGAAGATGCGCGAGCAAGAGCGCGGCGCTGTCCTCTCCCGCAAACGGCGGCTCGCCGGTCACCATCTCGAACAAGATCACGCCGATCGCATACACGTCGCTTTGCGTGCCGGTAAGTTCACTGCCGGCCGCTTGCTCGGGGGCGATGTATCGCGCGGTTCCGATCACCGCCTCGGGCGCGGTCTGCGCCGAGGATGAGAGTAGTTTTGCCAAACCGAAATCGAGAACGACGACGCGGTCGCCAGAAATATAGATGTTCGCCGGCTTGAGGTCGCGNNTGAACGATCCCTTTTTCGTGCGCGGACGAGAGTCCGGCAGCCATTTGCATGGCCCATTCCGCGGCGCGCGATTCTTCGATCGGTCCGGCGCGAAGTTTTTCGAGG
This sequence comes from Myxococcales bacterium, assembly GCA_003153195.1. Classification (GTDB taxonomy): domain Bacteria; phylum Myxococcota_A; class Polyangia; order Palsa-1104; family Palsa-1104; genus PALSA-1153. Next base: position 28,551 of record PLXG01000385.1, on the reverse strand, counting down.
AGCGTGGTTCCCTCGAGTTGCTCCATGACCAGATAGAGATCGCCACCGTCACTTTGTCCGAAGTCGAAGATACGAACGACATTCGGGTGATCGATCTCTCTCGTGGACTTGGCTTCGAGCAGAAAGCGTCGGCTGATGTTGTGATCGAAGGAATAGACCGAATGCAGAACTTTGATGGCCACTGACTCATCGAGAAATCGATGGCGCGCCGCGAAGACGATTCCCATGCTTCCGGTGCCAAGCGGCTCACCGACGAGGTAATTGCCGATCACGGCGCCGGTGAGCGGATGTTTAGGTCTGTTCCCTTCGGACGGCACGGCTGTCGTTCGATGTTACCACGTCGCGCGCTCCATCAAATTGTGACTAGGGTTGGATGGTGGCGATTCCGTCACACCGGTGGCTGTTCGGATCGAAGTCGTTGGGGTCGGGACCGATCAGCGCAGAAAAGGTGATCTTTTGCGTCGACGGATTTAGCTGAAGCGAAAGCGTGCTGTCGCCGACATTCGAAGGGGTAGGGACGTAACTGGTCGAGGATTCGCTTTTGTGACCGAAGAAGGTTCCGTCTCCCAAACCTTGAACAAAGAATATCTCGAACAGCGGCGCCTGCAGATAGCTGACGCGAAATGGACCTTGCGGCTGCGTCACATCGAGATTTTCGATGGTCAAAGTTGGATCGCACACCCCGCCGGCGATTGGGGTCCAGGTGGAGGTGGAATCGTTTGACGAATACGACTCGCCCGACGACGAGTACTTGCCGAGCGGCAACGCGGAGGCACTCGCCGGGGGAATCAGTTTCATCGTGAACGGCGTCGTTGGCTGCGTATTGGGCAGCATGAACACGAGCTCGCCGGAGATTTGTCGAATGCTCGGCAAAACGTATTCCGACAGATCGCCAATCAGCGTCGATGAGACCACCTGAACTCCGTAGTAATCAGGGGCGTAGTCCGTCATGAGCGCATTCCACCCGCCAAAGTTGTGGGACGTGAGCAACCCGGTCTCCGTCTGTGAGCAAGGGTGACTCTGGTACTTGGTCTCGAACCAAGCCAAGCCCGCTGCCCAAACGCACTCCGACGGGCCGCGCTGTGCGCTGTAGGTATGGTCGGCATTGATCGTCATCGAGAGATACAAGGAATGGCCCGGACCGCTGTCGTAAGGCGGACTCTGATAGCTGTCCTGATAGGTTCCTACGTTGATTTGATAGGCGCCGACCGGAATCTCGAGTCCCACGGGAGCTGGCGGCGTCGCTGGCACACCGACATCGCCGTTCGCTTGGGCGTAGGCCAGTAACTTGGCAAAGGTGATCTTTCCGACGTACGGCACTGCATCGAGCCTCGTCAGAGTAGAGAAGGGTCGAGATGCGACGATCCCTTTGTTTGCCTGCGTCGAGATTCCAACCTTGCTCTTCAGATCGGCAGAACTGAGCTCGTTTGCGACCTTGAGAATTCCATTTGCCTCCGGTGTTCCCTCTTGGTAGCCGAACGCGTCCGACTTTCCACCGACGGCGACGACTCGCTCGTCGATCGGGTCGACGGTGCCATCGTCTAAAGTTCCGCAGCCGGCCACAACCGCCAAGGTCCAAATGAAGCGGGTCGACCGGAGCATCATAGAGTGTTTGCTCATTTGACCTCGCCTCCAGTCTTCGCTGCGCCCACGTCGCCACTGGCCATGGTGCAAACTGGTTTGGCCCCGTTTACCGCTTGGCAGTACAGAACCTGCTGGCTCGCGGTGCGCATGCCGAGAAAGCTCGACGACTTCGCCAACCAGACTCCCTTGGTCAAATCTGGATAGGCACCCGGTGGCATCAAGCTGGTGAAGTTGGCGCAACCGCTGGCGACAAGCAGCGCGGTGATGGAGAAAGCCCGTATGCCGTAGATCGTTTTCCTGTTCATGTTTCGCTCCTTGCGCGCCGCCTAGAGCAACAGGCGCGCCACAATCGCCACGGGAGCAGAAGTCGTATGAACTTCGACGTCTGCGCGATGATCGAGGAATTTTGTCCAGAGTCGTTTCGGAATATTTTTTCCGGAGTGGCTGATGTCGATGCGACAGTTCGAGGGGAGTCGATGACGAGAGAGAGCTTGCCTTCGCTCTCGACTAGAAACGTCCGTACAGAATTGACTGCGAGGTCGGCTGGGCGTCCGTATTGTGTACGATGAAGCGATAGCAGTGGTTCGTCAGCAGCCCCTCGTAGTAGTCGGTCGGAGAGACGCTCCCGTAGTAGAGAAACAGCGGAGACTGCGAAACGTCGGTCTTCGAATAGATCTGATATCCCTGCCCCTCATCTTGCGGCTGTACAAGAAGCTCAATCGACATCCCACTCACCGACAAAGTTGCAGCCGCTCTCGCGGGAGTAGTGGTGTTCCACGCGCCGCATCCGGTAACCGAATTGCACTGGCGCAACCGAAGATTTTCGTATCCGTTGACGAGCTCGACGTTGACAGCGCCCGATGGAAAATGGGCCGCGGCCTCCGCGCGGGTGATCGGCGCTCCCAGGCAGTACGATGGATCAAATGGATCATCGCTCTCCGTTGCGCAAGTACCGCAATCGAGCGTGCCGCCGCAGCCGTCTGGGATCGAGCCGCAGGCTTTGCCTTCACCGGCGCAGCTGAACTGCGCGCAGGTGGAGATCGGTGCGATCTTCCAATGCTGATTGGCACTTTCGGCGCAGTCCCACTGCTGCAGCTGAGTGCCGGGGGTCGCAGTGCCATTCGGAAGATCGAGACACCGGCTGCTATTGACGCTAATCAGATCGAAGCTGCCGTCGGCCGCTGCTTTTAGCGTCCATCGCTGATTCAATCCACCGTTGCAGGTCCACTCTTGGACGAGAGCGCCATTTTGAGTACCAGCTTGGTTGACGTCGAGGCATTTGCCGCTGTTGCGACTGGTGATGACATAGTTGCCATCGGACTGCGCATCGAACTGCCACAGCTGATTGCCTCCGCCCCAGAAGCTCCATTGAAGGACTGCGGTCCCGTCCGTCGTAGCCGCCTGACCGTCCATGGCCTGGCCGCTCTGCACTGAAGTGACGCTGTAGAAGGAGCCGGCAACGAACGTCGGGACATCGCCGTTCGCCTCTGCATAGGCAAGGAGCTTCGCGAAGGTGGTCTTGCCGACGTAAGGGACCGCGTCGAGTGCAGAGAGGGTAGAAAGAGGTCGAGCCGCGACGATCGCTTTGGCCGCCTGTGTTGAGATTCGGACTTTGCCCTTCAAGTCGTTCAGACTGACTGTGTTGGCAACGACGAGAATACCGGTCGCCTCATTGGTACCTTCGCGGTAGCCAAACGCATCGGCTTTGCCGTCGGCAGAAATAACCTGTTCGTCGATCGGGTCGACGGGGTCGCCGTCCGCTGCACCGCAGCCCATCGTCGTCAGTCCGAGCGTCCATACCAAACAAATCAATTTTATGTTCATGTTGTCTCCTCTCGCGGCAACGAGAGCAACATGCGCGCCAGGTTCGAAGACTTATCGAAAGTGTGTGAATTTCTGCGTCTACGCCGTGAGCGCGGAATCTCGCAGAGGTTGTTTCGGAATTTTTTTGCGAAGTGGCTAGTGTAGTTGGCGACAGTCCGAGCGGAAGGACTGGCTAAGGCAGACGAATGGCGATGGCGTCCACGTGCGGCGTGACCACGTTCTTGCCCGGAACCTGAAGCGTGATCGAAGGCGATGCGTCGAGGCTGACCGGCACGTTGACCCACGCCCAGACATCGGCCCCACCGGTGGGCGGGAAGGAGACCGCGACCGTGTGATGGTGCTCGGTGAGCACGTTCATCGTCGCGGTGGCATTTCCGCCGTTGGAGTAGCGAATCTCGAGCACATAGTCGCCGGCTACGTGCACCACGTCGTCGAGCGCGATGGTTCCCGCGTTCGAGCGTTCGAACGCCGCCGCCATTCCACGCAGCGCGTGATCGGCAAGCACGATACGGGCGCCGTCATCGACGCGCGCGCCGCCGATGTCTTTCCATTTGGGAATGAACGCGCTGACCGCGTTGTAGGTCTTGCCATGGACGGTGCAGCTCGAGTACGGATAGCCGCCGCCGCGCGCGCCATCCTGGCAGAGGTTGTCGCAGTTCTTGACCTGCATGATGGCGCAGCCGTCGACGCCACACTCGCGGCCCCAGTCTTTGATGATGGTGTTGAACACCGAGCCCGACCAGTTCGGGCGTTTGTAATCGTCATCGTTGGTGCACACGAACATCTGCGAGGGTGAAGCGAACAGATCGCCGAAGAAAGCACCATTGGGATGCGAGAGCGCTTGTGCTTCGGCGTTTCCCACCGCCAGTCCGGGCGAGTTTCCTCGTACCGAAATCTGCACGTGGTTGCCGTTCGAGTTGACGTGCGCCATGAGGCACGCCGAGATAAAGGTCTTTTCACTCTGCGAAGGGGCTTGATAGGTCCAATCGTCGGCGAGAGCGAGCTCGCCGTACCACTTGTGCTCGACGCCGGCTGAGTCCACGAACGAGGCCCAATGATCGGGGGCGAGCGCGCAGCGAATCACGTAGGTCATCGCTTCGTCGTGGATGGCGATGTTTCCGCCGTCGGCGGTGTTGAACCAAGTGGCGAACAGGCCGTTGGTGNNTGGAGAGGCCGTTGGTGGAGAGGCCGTTGGTGGAGAGGCCATTGGTCGACAGACCGTTGGTGGACAGGCCATTGGTCGAAAGACCGTTGGTGGAGAGGCCGTTGGTGGAGAGGCCGTTGGTCGACAGGCCATTGGTCGACAGACCGTTGGTGGAGAGGCCATTGGTCGAAAGACCGTTGGTGGAGAGGCCATTGGTCGAAAGACCGTTGGTGGAGAGGCCATTGGTCGAAAGACCGTTGGTCGACAGACCATTCTCGCTGGTCATCGCCTGCTGATTGGTCCCGAGCGAGGGGTCGACGGCTGAAGCGCCGCAGCCCGCCAAAAGCAACATTCCGGTCAGTCTTCCGCCGAAGGACCAGTTCAAGCTTCTTGGCCGCATTGCGTTCCCCCCAAAGACGGTTTCTAAAAAGTTGGTATTACAAAATACATATTAAAATTTCAATTAGACCCCGTCAAGGGTTGAAACTGTGAACAAACAATAAACAATAACTAATTGATATGACTATAGATTAAATTGTTGCGGATCGAGAACACCCCAATCGCGGGCGCGCAACAGTGTCTCGCGGTTATCACCCACGTTGGTGAGGAAGCTCGAGCGGAGCGACGGGTCGGTGATTTTTGCGGCGCGCTCGATCAGGCGATTGCATGCCGAAAGCATCTGATGATGGGCCTCGGTGACGCGGCCACTGGCGTACAGCGCCTCGGCATGAATCCGACGCAGCAGCGCCTCGTACTCTTCGATGCCGCCGAGCTTTTCGAGGAGTGCCATTCCTTCCGTCGCGCAGACCAGCGCATCGATGGTTCGATCTTGCGCGAGCAGCGCACGCGCCAGTGCGGCGAGAGCGCTCGCTTTGAGCGGCGGCACCGGTTCGAGCGCACCGACGGCTTCGCGCGCGGCACTCTCGGCTTCGTCGAAGTCTCCGGCGTGCAGCGAGATGGTCGAAAGATACATGCGCGAGCCGCCTTCGAGTCGGAGATCGCCTTGGCTGCGGAACAGCTCCGCCGCTTGCAGCTCCGCCGCGCGCGCTTCCGGCAGGCGCCGAAGGTGGGTGAGCACGCAGCCGAGATTGAGCAGCGCCGATGCGCGCAAATTTTCCAGGCCCATGCGCTCTGCGACTTGCAGCGCTTCGGTGAGCGCCTGCTCGGCACGCGTGAAATCACCGAGCTCATTGTATGTGTAGCCGAGGTTGATGCGCTGCTCGCAGATGCTGCGCGCGTCGTCGACCTGTGCCAGGGCCACCAGCGTAGCTTCGACCGCCGCCAAGACCGCGCCGAAATCGCCGGTGTGAATGGCACTCTTGAAGCGCGCGAAGTGCGCACGTGCGGCCACCGCCGGCTCCAGCTGCGGAAAATCGCGATCGAGTCGTTCGAGCAGCTCGCCCGCGACTTGGTAGCGGCCCGCGTCGGTGAGATAGCCGGCCGCGCGGCTGAGGCAGGTGGCCTGCGCACTGGCTGCTTGTGACTCGGGCACCGCTTGCATCGCCTTGCGCACCCAAACTTCGACGCGCTCGTACTCGCCCTGATGGCCGATGGTGGCCAGCGTTTCGCCGACCGACTGAAACCAGAGCGCGGAGCCCTCTTTGCAATGTTCGGCCGCCTCGACGCCGCGACGTTCGGCGTCCTTGAATTCGCCGCGCCAAAAATGTGCCTGCGCCTGCACCATTCGCAGCTGCGCCAGTGTTTCTCCCTTGGCACCGCACTTTACCGCGCGCTCGGCCTGTATTACCGCGGCGGTGAAGTCGTTACCCTCCAGCGCCTGCATGGCGCCCCGGCCGAAGCAGACCGACGCGCGAGCCTGCTCGCCGCCGCGCTCGAAATGTTCGGCCAGCGTGAGCGGTTGTCTCTCACCGGCGCGCTCGAGCCACTGTCCTGCCAGGCGATGTCCGAGCACGCGATCGGAATCGGTGAGCATGGCGTAGGCGGCGTCGCGCAGGAGCGAATGGCGAAATACGTATTCGCGCTCGCCGGGAAAGGTGTTCGGTCCCTGTTCGAAGATGACCTCGCGCTCGACCAACTCTTCCAGCCATTCGGCGATCTGGCTGGTGTTGGTCTGGCCGAGGAGCTCGAGCGCGCCGCCGCGCCAAAACATCTGGCCGAAGATGCTGGCCGCGCGCAGCACGCGCTTGGCCTCTTGACCGAGCGCATCGAGACGCGCCTGGACCACGCCCAGCACCGACTCTGGCACCTCCGACGAATGGCTGCCGACGGCACGAATCAGCTCTTCCAGGTAAAATGGATTTCCTTCGGCGCGCTCGATGAGCTGAGTGACGGTGGCGAGCGGCGCCTCGGTGCCGAGCACTTGCCGCACCAACTTCTCGCTCGCTTTCTTGGTCAGCGTCGACAGCCGAATTTCCTGCAGGTCGCGCTCTTCCCAAAGTCCGGGAAAAAGCTCGCGCACCTCGGGGCGTCCGAGCGCAAGTACCATGAGCGGTTTGTCGCGGCAGCTGCGCAGCGCGGCGTCGATGAACTTCACGCTCGGTAGATCGCCCCACTGAAAATCTTCGAACACCAGCACCGTCGGCTGCGCATCACATTCGGCTTCGATCCAATCGACCCAAGCTGCGCGCATGGCGTCGCCCATGAGCCGCGGATCTTGACGGGCGGCGTACAGTGCGTCCGATGGATTGTCCGCCATCGGCGCGTGAATGAGCTCGGCCAAAAATTCACAGCTGCGATCGAGCGCTTTGCCGGAGAGCGTTTTCTTGAGACGCAACTTCAGCTTCTGCTGCTGGACCTCGCTCGGTTCACCGTCGAGGATTCCAGCGGCGCGGCGAACGACCGGCGCGATTCCAGAAAACGGAGAACCGGCGCTGAGCGGCTCGCCCCAACCTAGCAGCGCCACCGGAGCGCCATCGCGCTCGCTCAAGCGACGCAGAAATTCCTGGCGAAGGCGCGACTTGCCGACGCCCACCGATCCGGTGACCAGCACTGCGCGCGCCACCGGCTCGGCCGTGCATTCGGCGAAAAGACCCTCGAGCTGCGAAAGCTCGCGATCGCGCCCCACCAGCGTCGTGGTCTTGCCGAGAACGGTGCGCGGCCCCTGTTCGATGTCGAGCTCGCGGCCGAGCGAGAGACCGTTTTCTTCAGTCGTCACCTGAAAGCGTGAGCTCAAAAGTCCGGCAGTGACGTCGTCGATCCCGATGTGGCCGTGCTGGGCCTTGCGCAGCGCCCGAACGCCGCGATCGATGATTTCGCCGAGCGGCATGCGCGAGGAGAGCACCGCGCGACCGGTGACCAGCGCCATCGGTTCATCACCGACGAAGGGCGCCATCGCCAGCGCGCAGCGCGCCGCCGCGATCGCCTGATCGTTGGCCGCGCCGGTGCCGGACAAGCTGACCACTTTGGCGCCGCCGGCCAGCATGTCGAGCCGTCCGGCGAAGTTGGAGATCACGCGGGCCAGACCGGTTTCGCGCGCGGTCACGTCGACCTCGCGCGGCTCGTTTAGCGGAGACGGAAAGCTGATGGTGCCGGGGCCCATCGGCGATCCGCGCCCGACGAACACCAGGCACACCACGCGCTGCTCGCTGCCGGTGAGCGCCGGCGACGGCAACGGAAGTCGCCTGGTGGCGTCGGTACCTGCGGCGATTCTGGGAGACGGATCTCGGTAAGCGAACTTGGCGGTCTCGAGGAGCGGCTCGATCTCTTGCAGCTTTTTCTCGAGCGCGCTGGCGTCGGGGATGCGCAGCGCCGGCTCTTTGGCCAGCATATGGCTGACAATTTCTTCCAACACCGTCGGTACTTCGGGCCGGAGCTCGCGGATCTTGGGCGGATCTTCCAACAGAACTTTGGCCAAGATGGCCATCGGATCGTCGCCGGGAAACGCCGGAATGCCGGCCAAACATTCGAACAGCACGCAGCCGAGCGAAAAGATGTCGGCGCGCGAATCGACGTCGCGACGACCGCGGGCGCGCTCGGGCGCCATATAGGCCGGCGTACCGATCACCGTCCCGGCCAGCGTGAGGTGGACTTTGTCGACGCCGCGCCGCTGCGCGATACCGAAGTCGAGCACCTTCACTCGATCGATCGCGTCGTTGGGCAGAAATAAATTATTGGGCTTGAGATCGCGATGGACGATCTGCCGTGCGTGCGACACCGCCAGCGCGCCGGCCACGCGCAAGATGAGTCGCGCGCACTCGCGCACCGACAGCTTCACCCGTAAAAGGCGCTGATCGAGCGTCTCGCCCTCGAGCCACTCCATCGCCAAAAACGGCGCGCCCCGCGGTGTCTTTCCGTGCGCGATGTAGCGGACGATTCCGGGATGCTGCAGATCGGCCAGGATGGCGGATTCGCGTTGAAAGCGCGCCACGTCGTCTTCAGTCTGCTCGCTGAGCACCTTGACCGCGACGATCTCGCCCGTCACGCGATCGGTCGCGCGAAAGACGGTGGCCATTCCGCCCGAACCGACTTCGCCCTCGATGCGAAATCGATCGGCGACTATCTCGCCAACTTCCACAGCTCAAGAGTACCTGGAGCGGAAAGACGCGTCCACCGGGCGTGATGTAGGTTTAGAGCGGAGCTCTAGCGAATGGGAAGTGAGTTAGAGCTGACGTTCGATGACGCGCGCCAGCCATTCCGGCGGAGTGGTGTGCGATCCCGATTCGGCGATCCACGCTCGCGCAGCGGCGCCGGGCTCGGCGGAATCGGAAATTCTCCACAGTGCGCCGCTCGAATCGCGCACTTCGATGAGAATGACGTCGGACGGAAGCACCGGATGCTCGCGCAGAAGATAGCGGTGACCGCTCGCCAATTCGGCCAGCGCAGTCGCGGCCGCATCCAAACTCTCGAGGAAGGTGGCCACCTGCGGCTCGGTCCACTCGTGCTCGAGTCGTCCGAGGAGCGCGTCGCGCCGTTCCGACAGCAGCCTGACGATGGCATGCACCCCCGGTCGCACGTCCTCTGATGGCGACGGCGACGATGGGCCGGCTGCGGCTTGACCGCGATGCGCGATCGCCTCCGACAGTGCCTCGCTGAGCTCTTGGTGAAGAATTGCGCTGTCGTGCAGCTCACCCAGCAGACCTTGCAAGGTTCGCAGCGAGTGAATCGCATCGGCGGCCGCGGTCGACTGTTCGCTGAACGGTTCGAGCAGATAGCGCAGTTTCTTGGCGGTGATCCGCGTCTTGTGAATTCGCACGTCGTCGGGCGCCGCGAGCAGTCTGCCCATTCGCTTGGCGAGCGTCTTGCGAAGCTCGCGGACCGCCACGCTGGCGACCTGCCCGAACGCCGCATTGTCCGACTTGCGTATCTTGTCCGACTTGAGCCGGTTGCAAAGACGGTCAACGATGGCCGAGTAGCGCTTGGGAAATTGACGGCGAATGTGCTCGTAGCTGGCTTCGCGTTTCGCTTCCGCACGCGCCATCAGCCAATCGAATCCGGGCTGCTCGCGCTCGCCCACCTTGCCGCGCTGCTCGCCGAGCCACGCGATCTGCGCTTCGGAATCGCGCCCGGGATTGCTCGAACGCGCCAAGCGATCGAGGCGCTTCAGCAGCTTCTTTTTCACGTCCTTTCGCAGCTGCGGCTGGTAGAGCTGGAAAACCGATCGGAGCCGGCGAAGTGACACCCGTACATCGTGCAGCGCATCGTCGTCGCTCCGATCGGCCAACCGGGCGCTGCGATGCTCGATGGCGTGGACGTGGTGAAGCGCGACGATCCTCGCCGCCTTGACGGCGTTCAGAGTGGACAGGTCATTCGGTAGCTGGCTCATCGGTGAGGCGCCTCCAAAAGTGCAAAAAAGTGATCTTCCCTAGCAACCATGTAGAATCAAGATCCAATATGAGCCGCGGCGTTCGCTTGGCAGCCATCGATGTGGGTTCGAATGCGGCGCGTTTAAAGGTCGCAATCCATAAGTCCACGGGAGAATTGAAGATAATTGACCGGGGCCGCACCCCGATTGGGCTGGGCGGGTCGGTTTATCGAAACGGTGCGATTGACGCGCCTGCGCTTTCTGAGCTGGTTTCAGTGCTCGCTGGATATCTCGAGCGTTGCCGAGCCCACGGAGCGCGTCCGCGAGCCATCGGAACCGCCGCGCTTCGGGAAGCGGAAAATCGCGACGAGGTGCTGGCTGAAATCGAACGCCGGCTCGATCTAACCATCGAAGTGGTGAGCGGCGAAGAAGAGGCCCGCCTGATTTGCGTCGGTGTCCTCGACGGTACCGATGCGCAGACCGAGTCGATTTGTCTCGATATTGGCGGCGGTTCGACCGAGCTGGTGATCGCGCGCGGCGATCGCCCAGTGGCGCTGCACAGCGCCAAGATCGGCAGCATCCGCTTGGCCGAAAGGGACGGGGCCTCGGGCGTGGTCGCCATGCGCGCCAGCGCCAAATGGGCCGTCAACGCGCTGCCGCCGGGACCCTTCGCTACTACAGTCGCGCTCGGCTGTTCGGGCACGCTGCGGGCCGTCATCGATTTTGCCGGCGCGGGTGAATTTGGCCTGGGCGGAGGGCCGCCTTCGATCGGCCGAAATGAGCTTAACTCTTCGATTGATCGACTTATTCGGCTGGGGATCAGCGGCCGAAAAAGCCTCTTTGGCGAGCCCCGCGCACAGACCATCGTGGCCGGAGCCATCATCTTGGAACAGGTAATGGAGCGACTCGGGCTCACCCAGGTGGTGTCGACCAAACGCGGCTTGCGCGACGGAGTTCTGATCGATACTCTTCGCAAACAGGCGCTTTGGCGCCCTCTTAGGCTCAAGCAAAACCGATCATGACCACCGGACTGGCCGACATGGAGCGCTTCTTCGCGGAGGCGCGCGACCGCAGTCGATCGATTGGCGAGCGCTGTGCCGCGCTCGGCCGGTCGCTCGAAATTGGTGACACTTTCTATTCGAGCCCCGCCGATCCCAAAGCCGATCCGGTGCTCGCGAAGTGGCTGCTCGAGACCCAGGCTCAGATGGATCGCCTATTTCACGACGAGCTTCGGCCGGCGCTGGACAGCACCGGTATCGAGCTGGCGTCCGTGACGACGCTAGACGCTTCCGAACGCGCCTATCTGGAGCGAAATATTTTCGAGCCGATCCTGCCGGTGCTCACGCCGCTAGCGCTCGATCGCGCCTGTCCGTTGCCCCGCGTGGACGGTCGGTCACTGGCGGTTGCGTTCGTGCTCGCGCCCACCGAGCGCGGGGTCCGTCGGGGCCATGACGATCTGTTCGCGATGGTGCAGGTGCCGCGCCTAGTGCGCAGGCTGGTGGCGGTTCCGCAAAATGGCGCCCATTTGCTCCACGCGACGCGCAAACTGGTGCCGTTCGAAGAGTTGGTGGCGGCCTTCGGCGCCCGACTTTTCACCGGATACCACGTCACCGAGATCGGATTTTTCCGCGTCACCTGTTCGCCCATCGGGGCGCCGCGCCGACTCGAGCTCAACCTTCATTCGACTTCGACCTCCGCATTCCCCACCCGCATCGAAGAGCGACTTCACCAAGTGTTGCCCAGCGCTACGCTCTGTCGCCGAAGCTCGATGCTGCAACTTCAAGATCTCTGTCGCCTGGTCACGCCCAATCGTCTGCCGGCGCGCCGAGTCGAGCCCATGGTCGCAGCGCTTACTGCGCTCGCCGTCGCCAGTTAGCGTCCATTCCTAGTTAGCGTCCTTCACTTCGCGACCAGCGACAAATCTCGTGGAACTTCTGCATCGAGACGGTGTCTCTTTGGGGAGAGGTGATCCATGACGTTCATTCGCGAAGCGGGTTGGCCCATTTTTCCAGTGATCGCTTTGGGAATCGCGTCGGTGTTTTTTTCGTACGGATACATGAAGCATCGCAGCCGTGATGCGCTCGCGCTCGCCTGCAGCTTGGTCGTCGCCACGCTCATCATGGGTGTGCTTGGCACGGTGCTGGGGGTGCAGCGCTCCGCCGAGTTCATCACGCAAACGCCCGAACGCTGGATCTTTCTCGTCGGCTTGAAAGAATCTCTCTACAATTTGGCGGTCGGACTTTTGTTCGCGCTCGCCGATGCGCTGATGTTCGCGCTGGCGTTCGTTTCACCTGCCGAAAGCCGAAAAGTTCCCGCTTCTTGCTGACGTTTTTGATACCACCATTTTACCCCGCGGAAATATTCCGGAAACCTTTTCTCCCTAAAATGTAAGTCACAGGGAGGCCTTCGATGCCCGGAATTTCAGCTGGCGACACGGCATGGCTGCTGGTTTCAACCGCGATGGTGATGCTGATGACGCCGGGCCTGGCGCTGTTCTACGGCGGCATGGTGCGAAAAAAAAATGTGCTCTCCACGTTCATGCACAGTTTCTTCGCGCTCGGATTGGTTTCGATTCAGTGGGCGCTGGTCGGTTACTCGCTTTCGTTTGGTAAGACGCACAGCGGCTTCATCGGCGGATTTGATTTTCTATTCTTGAATCACGTCGGCATGGAGGCGCGCGGCACCGTGCCGCATCTCTTGTTCATGGCCTATCAAGGGATGTTCGCGGTGATCACGCCGGCGCTGATCTCGGGCGCGTACGCAGAGCGCATCAAATTTTCCTCCTACTGCGTGTTTACGCTTTTGTGGGCGACGCTGGTTTACGATCCGGTCGCGCACTGGGTTTGGGGCGACGGCGGATGGCTGGCGAAACGCGGCGCACTCGACTACGCCGGCGGTACGGTGGTGCATCTCACCTCCGGAATCTCGGCGCTGGTGGTGGCGCTGATGATGGGCAAGCGCGTCGGTGCTGGCACTGTGCATCGTCCGCATAATTTGACCATGACGGTGATCGGCGGCGGACTTTTGTGGTTCGGCTGGTTCGGCTTCAATGCCGGCTCGGCGCTGGCAGCCAATGGCGCGGCGGCGCTGGCACTGGTGAACACGCATTTGGCAGCGGCGGGCGGCGCGCTGGCGTGGGGACTGATCGAAATGTCGCGCATTCGCAAAGCCACCATGCTTGGAGTGGTCTCAGGTCTCGTCGCCGGGTTGGTCGGAATTACGCCGGCAGCCGGGTTCGTGTCGCCGATGTCTGCCATCGTGATCGGCGCGATGGCGGGTCTGGTTTGCTACGGCGGCGTGATGCTCAAGGCGCGCTTTGGATATGACGACGCGCTCGACGCATTCGGTGTACACGGCGTGGGTGGCGCGTTTGGCGCGCTCGCGACCGGCGTGTTTGCGGCCAAGATCTGGGGTTCGCCGTCCGACGGTGTGCTCAATCAAGGTGGCTCGAGCGCGCTGCTCGCGCAGATGGAAGGCGTGGCGGCAGTGGCGATTTTCTCGGCGGTGGTGAGCTTCGCCCTGCTCAAGATCATCGACGCGACCCTGGGCCTGCGCGTGAGCACCGATGAAGAGCGCGAAGGACTCGACGAAGTGCTGCACGGCGAGAGTGCCTACGATCTCGGTCAGATCGGTTCGGCCACGCTTACGTCCATGCCGAGCGACGAGCGCGAAATCTCCGAGCATCGTCGCGAAGTAGTTATCGGTTCCGAGCAGCTGGCGTAAACTACGGCTGAATTTTCTCGTCGGTCGAGGCGCGATATTCAGCTTCGACGCCGAGACTCCAATCGGGCGCCGGCGCGGCGACGTCGACGGCGAGCTCAAACATTAAACTCTTTTTGAAATAGGGCGCGAGATCCACGTCCGTCACTTTCGCATCGATAGCGCCGTTCGAGGCGAGCGCCATTCCTTGTGAGAACGTTGCAATCACGGCGTCGGGGACAGTACCATCACCTTTGGCCGTGACAGTCAGACCAAAGATGAAATCCATTTTCGAAACGCCCGACGTCGGGGTAAAGGTCATGCGCGTGAGCGCGGCAGTGCTCGCCAATCCGTCTAGACTGTCGCCGATGTTCATCACGAATTCATGGCTGACTTTGACGCGAGTTCCGGCGGCGGGGCCTGCGCCGGGAAACTTTTGATCGTCGAGCTTCTGTTCGATCGATGCCACGTCGGCGGAAACATACAGACATCCTGACGAGAACGCGGTGAGCAGCACAGCGCTTTTGAGAAGGCACATCACATGTACACCACGAGGCCGAGCTTGCCCGATGGAGTCCACAAGGTCACGTTGGGATCGCTGAAGGTCACCGACGACGTCGACATGGTGGTCGACGCGCCGGTAGCAGCTTGCAGTCCGTGCACCTGCATCGACACGTAGCTCATGCCGGCGTGAATGTAGAACATGCAGCGGTTGGGCGATCCGAACTCGAGACCGAGATGGCCGTTGGCGTAGTCGTAGCCGAACTGTTTCACCACGCCGGAGACGGTCTTGTCGCTCATGCCGAAGGCAGACAAGATCCAGTTGGCGTCGCCCTCGAACATGCGACCGCCTTCGATGGTGATCGACGGGCTAACTTTGGTGTTGAACGGAACCACGGTGATGCCGCCGTGCACGCCGACGCTGACTAGATCGGTCCCGACGCCGAACATGAGTCGCATCCAGCGCAGCGGCCGGCCGATGGCGGAGACGCTGATGATGTCGGGCGCGCCGACTTCGAGTGCGGCGCCGAACCAGCGCATGCGTTGCGGTTTGGCTTTGCCTTTGGCGAGCGCGAGCGAATTGGGCGAGGCACTTACCGGCAAAAGATTGTGGGTGGAGTCGAGCGTATTCGCCACTGCGCTGCCCGGAAGCGGATCGACATGACGGCCCGCGAGTGCGTGCATGAATCGGGCGTCTTCGGCGGCTTTCGGATCTTCGCAGCGCGCTTCGGACAGCTCCTGCTGATATCGCGCGATTTTGGGGTCGTCAGCGTCGGCCGGAATTTCGGCCGCGAAGGCGGGGGCCGTGAGCAGCACCATCAAGAATCCGGACAATCCAACGCGGGTGCACATCTTCATCTCCTTGGTAGCCGGACGGACTCAAAGAGTCTCCAGGCTTTGCGCCCCCCGGTCGCCCGAGGTTTGCCCTTTACAGGTTCAACTAAGATTCATCATACAGATGGAGCGTTACTATGGTCAATAATTATGTTGTCTGACTAACGTTAGTTATTCATTTATTTTGTAACAAGTTGATATTACTTTGCTGCTGACTGGGCGGCGGATTTACGAAAGAGCACTTTTCGCAGCAGCATCTCGCCGGCGAACAGCGGCGCGAAGGAGATCGGGCCGGCAAATCCGCGCACCAAAATCGCCTTTTCGAGGCTCAAGTTGAAGGCCATCCAGACGAAAGCGGCGGCGCGCACAAAAAAGAAGACGCCCCACACTACGGTCCAACCGGTGAGGTAACGGCGCGCGTGCGGAAGCGTCTTGCCGGCGCTGCGCTCAGCCAGCTCGATGATCACCGGCCGTCCCCAAAAAACAGATCCGATGAAGAAGACTCCGGTCGCCGCATTGCCGAGCGCCGGTTCGATCTTGATGAAGAAGCCGGACTGATAGTGAAGATCGAGCACGCCGAAGACGGCCACCGACGTGGCGATGAAGGCGGTGAACGGTGAGATCTTTCGATCGCGCACGATCTCGCGCACAACCAGCGCGACGCCGACAATGATGCTGACCCAAATCGCGGTGAGCAACCCCGCAATTCTCAGCGCGATCCAAAACGCGAGCAGCGGCCCAAAACTTTCGAGCACCCAGGTCGCGAGCTTGAGAAGTCGCTCCCCGCGCGTCGGTTCAACCTTATCGGGAGTATTGATATTGGGAGTATCGATCATGGCGGAGTCTGAACTATTTTCGACGAAGCAGCGCAAAGGCAGACGCGTGACCGAGAGAGTGAGTGACGTACGTGGCGATCAACGCGTCTGACGCGCGCGTCAGTTACAGGAGTCGGGGGCGGCCATCAGATCCTGACACGGCACATTGGTGGTGGTCGGATCGTACGGCAGCGGCGGGCTGGCATCGATGTCTTCGCGTCCATGACGGAAGTGCGCGGTCATGAAGGCCTTCATGCCGGCGTGATCGAAGCAGTCCGATTGAAATCCCCAGCGCCAAGCGCGGGCGGCGTAACGGGTCGGCTGCTTCGGATCGGGCGTCACGATGACGCGCACTTTGCCAAACTCTTTGTAAAGCGCTTCGAGATCGGATGCCGCCTGTTTACAGTCGCTGCTCTCGTCGGGCGATGAGCAGTTGTACGAAAGCACGATTCCGCCGTGCTCCATATCGTGAATCATGAACGGGCGCTCGACCGGCTTGGTGTAGACGGTGTCCCACGCGGCCCACGATCCCCAGTGATTTCCCGACGCCGGAAACGATTCCCAGCCCGGCGGCGTCGAGGTGACGCGATAGTGCGTGTGATCGGTGTTGGCCGAATGGAATGCCGAAGTCGCCGCGCACGAGGCGGTCACAACTGCGCCGCTGGTGACTTTGCACGTTGCTCCGCCGGTCTTGCCTTTGATGGTGAGGACGTGTTTGCCCGCGGCGAGATCGCCGGCCCAACGCCAGTAGCCATCGCGCGCCGGGCTGCTGGTGGCAGTGACTTTGAGATCGGGTGCAGCCACGGTGAAGACCAGGCCGCTCACGTCCGGATCCGAATCGACGCCGCAATCGACGGTGATCGCGCGCGAAGATCCGCTGGTGGTGAGCGTAACGTTTACTGTGTCGCCGGCGCCGACGTTGACTGCTTTGGACGCGTCGGCCTTGGGATCTTCTTCAATGTCGACGTTTTGCGTAGTTCCCTCGCCCGCGCATCCGTAGGCGAGCGTGCTGAGTGCGAAGGTCAGGACAAGACGAACGTTCATGGGTCAGCCTCCTAGGCTTGCCCCTGCCTCAATCCAAAAAGGGTGCCAGCGGTTGGTACAATAAATTCACATAGATGAAACTTGGCGAAGCGGCGGATCGAGGTGCGTTCGCCGGCTAACCGATTCGCCAGTTTTGCGATTTGTAAACGTTTGCGGCTTTCGAATTCCAGCGTTGTACAAAACGGCGAGATGGCGAGGCAGCAAACCAATCTGGCGGAAGCGCCCTCGGTCGACGAGGCAAAGGAGCCCGGTCGACTGCTCCTGCTCACCGCCAAAATCGGGCCCGACATCTTACTGCTGGCGCTTTTTTCTGCGCTGTTGCTCGTGCTTGGACTCATCTTTCGCGCCGGGATTCATCTCAAAGAGGGCGCGATCCTGTTGCCATCCGCGCTGGCGCTGGGATTTTTCGCGGTCGCATTCGTGACCTCGCGCGGAAATCTGCGCGAAAAAGTTCGCGAGATTCTGCGCGACTGGCTGCCGTTCGTGGGCCTCAACTTCGTCTATCAAAATCTGCGCATGTACACCGGGCTCATTCGTCCGGTGCCGATCGATCCGGCGCTCGACCGTGCCGATCGCGCGCTCTTCGGTGGTACTTCCCCGACGCTGTGGATGGGTCACGTGCAGACGCCGATCCTCACCGATCTCATGGCGCTGGCCTACGGGCTCTATTTCATTTTGCCGCTCACGCTCATCGCGCTGCTCTATTTTCGCCATCGCCGCGAAGATCTGCGCGAGCTGCAACTGGCGATCGTGATGGTCTTTCTCGCCGGATTTTTGCTGTTCATTCTTTTTCCCGCAGGGCCGCCGCGCTTTTATGGGCCGCTGCGTCCGCTCTTCGATCCGCCGCAGCTCACGTCGTATTTCGGTGTATGGGAGTGGTCGCAGTCGGCCTGGGATTCGGTGAATCCGGTGAAGATTTACGCGTCATTCCCGTCGCTGCATTGCGCGCTGGCGATGGTGACCTTTCTTTACGCCTGTCGATTTTCAGATCTACTGAAGCGGCGATTCGTCATTCCGGCGGTCGTCGGTCCGCTGTGCGCGAGCCTATGGCTCTCGACGGTATATCTGCGTCATCACTGGGTGGTCGACGTGCTGGCCGGCTGGATGCTCGGCCTTCTTTGTTTCAAGGCGAGCCGAATGCTGGAAGACTCAATTCGTCCGGTTCGGCGCGCAATGAGAAGACGCGCCCCTTAGCAGCGAGCGCGCGAAGATATTCGCGACGAATGCGGATCGCCAGCTGAGTCCAGTCGAAATCGAGCGAGCGCCGGCGATTGGCAGTTCCCATTTGCCGTCGACGATCGGGATCGTGAATCAGTTGAGTCATCGCCTCTTCGAGAGGAGCGATCTCTTGAGGCGGAACCAACACTGCGCCCGCGCGATCAACCCAGCCGCGATAGCCCTCGATATCGGAGCAGATAATCGGCCGGCCCGAGGCCATCGCTTCGAGTAACACGATCCCGAACGACTCCATGCCCGTCGACGGTGCCACAAACACATCGCAAAGACGGTACATTTGCACCAGCGCCGTTTCGGAGAGCACGCCGTGATAGGTGATTCGTTTCGATCGCGTGGGCGGGCTGTGTCGGAAGTCTCCGTCGCCGACAACGTGCAGCTCGGCGCTAGGCTCGCGCGCGGACAATCGATCGAACGCCGCCACCAGGCTGCCAAGTCCTTTTCGCTGATCGCGCCAACGTCCGACAAAGAGAAAGCGCACATTGCGATTCGAGCGATTGATCTCGACTGGCGGAGTGAACTGCGAGGTGTCGACGCCGTTTGGAATGATGGGAAGCTTTCGCGACCACGATCGTCGCATATAGACTTGCGCCGCGCGCGAGACCGCAATGCCGGCGTCGAACAGCTTGAGTTGCTGACGACAGAGCAGGCTGCGTGCCGCGCGAATAAGCGCACCCTCGCGTTCGCTATAGGCGTGAAAGGTGGCGATGCGCGCAGCATCACCGGAAAACCAGGCGGCGTACCAGGGTAGCGCCGGCACGCTCGGCTCCATCACGTGGACCACATCGTAGCGGCCCCACTTCATGAGCTCACGAATCCGATTTGGAGAGGAGAGCAGCCCCATGCGGTTGTCGGAGCCGTTGGCGATGATGTTGATGACGCCAGGAAGGCCGAAGGTGTTTTCTGGCAGCGTCGATGAACCAGAATACGGTCCGATCAGATCGACTCGATCACCGAGCGCGCGAAGCCTTGAGGCAAGATGAAGCGCGTGTTTTTTGACGCCGCCCTCTTCGTCGAAATCGTAGGGCTGAACGATGCAGATCTTGAGCGAGCGTTGCGTGCCGACCCGCTTCTCGGGACCTTTATAGTAGGACTTGGACAACAGGCCAAGTACACGCGACACATGTTTGTCTGTCGTTGCGCCAAGGTTAAGAAGTGTTAAAAGGCTTAGAGCCGGCCGGCAAAGCCTGTGCTCTCGCTAGGCTTGCTGCGGGCCTCGTCTGCTGCGTTCGTCCGCGATCTCTCGCTTCGCGAGAGCCAACGCGAGTCGCGGACTCACCTCCTCCTTTAAATATCGACGGATATTCTCAGTCGTCGCACCTTGCATCCGAGGCTCCTCGCGTCGCCAAGCTCGTCACAGGTTTTGCCGGCCGGCTCTTAGCGGAAGTGAAGCAAGCCGGTCGGCTTCACTGAGTCATTTCGATCGAGCATGGCGACGGCAGTGGCGTAGTCGCCACGCACCAAAACTTCGCACGCCAAATCGAAGCGCGGCGGATCGTTCGGCACGACTGCACGCCTCAGCGCAGAGTATTGATGCGCCTGATTGCTGAAGAAGATCGACCTGAGCTTATCGCCACCGATCTTGGCGGCGATGGCCTCGGCGAAACGCAAATAGCCGTAATACGGGTGACGCGGATTGGGGTGGCCGGGGATGACCTGAAAGGCAAAATACTCGGTTATGCCTTCGAGCATTTTATGCGCGGGTGGTTTGATGGCGTCGCGATTGAACATGCGTGCCAAGTAGTGAATGAACTCGTGCGCCCAAACATGCGGATCGTGCGGTCCGCTCGACGAGAGATCGAAGTAGACGCGGTCGTAGAGCAGCGGACCGTTCACCTCGACTCCAATGGCCAGATCGGTACGCGCTTTTTTTACAAACTCCTTTCGATCCAGCATCTCGTAAGGAATTATCGAGGCGTCCATGTGCAGCGTGTCGTCGATGGCGGACACCACCTGACGGTGGATGCGATCGAACTCCGACGATCCGGGATGGGTGGTCGCGCCAGCCAGCGTCGGCCAGGTCAGCACGAGCGCGAGCAAGGGGCGCCGCAAAATCGCTTTGAGAAGTCCGCGCAATTAATTGATGGTCCCGCCCGAGCAGCCGTAGAGAATCTGCACCTGTGAGGTGGCGTCCGACTGTATTTGAGCGCAGCTCGCGCCGCTGAATACGATCGACTGCATTCCGGCGTTGTAGCTGAACCCGTCGGCGCTGTTCATCGTCACCGACGTTCCGTTCAGATAGGCGGTCAAAAGCGATGGATCGCTCGGCGCGGTGTCGAGCATGTAGGTGCACGAGGCGAGGCTGCCGACGATGGCGCTCAGCGCCGAGGTGAGCTGCGTGACGTCGTTGGCTTGGTAATATTGCGTGGTTCCGGTGAGCGCGGTGTGGCCGGCGTTGGCCCAAGCGTTGAGCGCGCCGGGGCTCGAGCTGGTGCCCGATCCCAGGCCGATCACGAAGGTGCGCACCGATGGAGTGCGCGCGTAAAGGCCGGAGATGATGTTGGTCACCAGCTGAACTGGATTGTCGGTGCAGCCAGGTTGACCGTCGGTCATGAGAATGACCACGTTTTCGCGAGTCAGATCGTCGAGCTTGCCGTTGTCACTGACCGCCTTCAGCGTCGGACCGGTCGGTGTACCGAGGCCGAGCGTGGTCGCGTTTCCGCCCGATTGAGACGAAACGCTCATCATCGGATCGAGGTTGCCAAGAATGGTGGAGCTGTTTCCAGGACCGATGGGAACGTTGACCAGGCCGGGAGTGCACGACGGCGCCGACTCGCGCGGAAAGAGCGCCAGTCCCCAATCGATGGCGCTCGTCTGCGCCGCGAACAGCGTGTGCACCGATGCCTTGAGCGCATCCCACTTCGTTTCGGTGCCGACCTTTTGGGTCATCGAATCGGATCGATCGAGTACCAGCATCACGTTCGCGCCGATCTGGGTGGTGGTAACGGCAAAATTTTGGCTGCCGCAATTGGGCAGGTCCGGCGCGCCGCCGCTGGCGGCATCGACCGTGGGGGTTGGCGTCGGGGTGTCGCTTTTCTCGTCGTTCCCAGGGACGTCCCCCTCGCCGGTGGTCGTAACCTTCGCGCTGTCCAAACAGGAGAACATCGTCGCGGATAGAATCAAAGCGAAGCGATAGCGCCAGGACATGACAGCTCCAACCGGAATAGGTTGGTCACCAGCGCTGCGACTGTCGGGCCAAATTGGACTGAAGGAAATCAACGACTAAGGCGTGCGCGTGAGGACAAAGACGTCTCGTGCTGAGGTCTGACGTCGCCGCTCCTTCCCCCCATCCTCGCTTGAAAAAGATCTCGAAGCGTAATCAAGGCGGCACGGCCGCCGTCGGACGCGCCTAGCGCGGCCGTGAGCAGGGGGGAGGCTCCGAGACCGTGTCGAGGAGGGGGCGGCACGCCCCTTTGATCGACACTAGACCGACAATTTCCATCGGTCGTAGGTTCATTCATATCGAAATGATGTCGGTCTAGTGCACTATTTCACCTTCGCCACCCATTGCAGACCGCCGCCGTCGGGCTGCGGGGTTTCGGCGGCCCGCGCTCCGAAATAGGCGCCCAGCGCGACGCCGGTCAGCACCACGCCGGTAGCAGTCCAGAACCACCATTTTTTCCAAACTGGAGTGCGCGTTGCTTCCAAGTTCGCACGCAAGGCGGTCTCTTCGCCGCCGCTCAGTGTGACGGTGGTGCGGTAGGGAACGAAGCCGCTCTTCTGCACCACGACTTTGTAACTTCCGGGCGGCCGCGTCAGCGCCAGCGGCACCAAGCCGACGTCGGTGCCGTCGATCGAGACCGCTGCTCTCTCGCGATCGCTGGCGATGTCGAGGCGACTGGGAAGTCTAGAGAGCTCGAGCGGAAGCGTGGGCTGTTCTCCCGGAACGTAGCTGACGCGAATCAGCGCTGGAGAATAGCCTGCGCGCGTTGCCGTGATGACGTGTGCGCCCGGATCGAGGACCAGCTCGAAGTCGGGTTGCGGCGGAAGCGCGCCGGTGCCGGGCTCGGTCAGACCTGCCCACAAAATCGGCGAAGCGCTTGTTTCGAGCGATCGCGTTTCGAGCGGACGTCCATCGACGGTGAGCGCGGCGGTGCGCGGATCGAGATGGACCTTGGCGTGCACCAGGAGGGCATCGAGCTCGCGCGCATGCAATTGAACTTCCGCGAGCAGCGCCGGCGCCGGGGCGCCTTCGCTCACATCGGCAGAGATTCGATCGTAGAGCGATCGTGCGCGGGTGTAGTGCCCGAGCGCTCGCTCACAAGCGGCGACGTTGAAGAGCGTGATCGAATGCGGCCGCAGTCGATTCGATCGCTCGAACAGGCCGAGCGCTTCATACCACTGCGCGGCGCGGACCAGCTCGGCCGCGCGTTGAAAGAGCTGCCGGGCTTCGTGCGTCGCGTCGACGGTCGTATCGGTGCGGGTCGCATCGGCGCGGGTCGCATCGGCGCGTGCGACAGAGAGGCAGGCGAAGCACAGTGCGAATGAGATCATCCGCGCGCTGGCGATCGATCGACTCAAAAGGGCACCGTCTCAATCACGCCGCCGGGAAGTCGATCGCTCGGTTTGGCGCCCGGGGGCCGCGCTGATTTTCGGGTCGGTGACACGGGCGCCGATTTCACTGACGCGCTCGGGCTTTCGCCGGCTGCGCTGGCATGGGGGAGATTGGGCTCGGCGACCGGCGCGACTTTGGGCGGCGAGATTTCGGCCGTGGTGCGAGCGTGATTTGGAATTCTTGCCGGACGACTGCTCACCCAATAGATCGTGCTGGCGATCGTCATCACCACGACCATCGCGGCGCTGGCGATGCCGATGGCTCGTCCGCGATCACTGGTTCGTCCGGCGGCGATCGCTTCCAACTCCGCCACGATCACCTCGAGCGTCGGTCGTTTGGCGCGCTCGACCGAGAGCATGCGATCGACTAGACGTGCGATTCGTGGCGACACGTTCGGAACGCGATCGGAGATTGGCCGGCAGCGTCCGTTGGTCACCGCGAATAGGAGCGGCCCCAGCGATTCACCTTCGAACGGTCTCGTGCCGGCCAGACATTCGTAGGTGGTGACGCCGAGCGCCCATACGTCGGTGCGATGGTCCAGATCGCTCTCACCGAACGCCTGCTCGGGCGCGAGATAGTGCGGCGTGCCGATGATCTCGCCACTGCGTGTCAGATCGAGACCGGCGCTCGATTCGGTGACTTGAACTTTGGCGACGCCGAAGTCGAGCACCTTCACGGTGCCATCGTCGCAGAGAAAAATATTGTCCGGTTTGAGATCGCGATGAATGACGCCTTGCGTGTGCGCGGCGCGCATCGCCACCGCCACCGGCAGCATCACGCGCACCGTCTCGGCCAGCGTGAGCGCGCCCCCTTCAGCGATGCGGGTGGCCAGCGATTGGCCGGTCAACAGATCCATCACCAGAGCGGGAGTGCCATCGTCGAGCTCGAGCACGTCGATCACCGGCAGCACGTTTGGATGACGCACGCAGCTCGCCGCGCGCGCTTCTCGCTCGACGCGCCGTCGGGCACGCTCGTCGGATGCGCCGCGCACCAACTTGAGCGCGACCTCGCGTCGGGTGATGAGATGTTTGGCAGCCCACACCTCGCCCATTCCGCCGCGGCCGAGCAGTCGCTCCAGCCGAAAACGTCCGGCGATCACCACGCCCGGTCCGATCAGCGCGTCGGCGTGCGTGTCGGGAGAGAGCGTGCGCGAAAGCTCCGACACCAATCGCCGGCACTCGGCGCAGTCGGCCAAGTGCGCTTCGGCCCCCGGGGCGTTCTCGTGGGCCATTTGACCCTCGAGAAGCTGGAGGACCGCGGTCTCCGAGAGGCAAGCCACGAGCCCTTATACGTGAAATGATGTAGAATCACTAGACGGGTGAATGGATACAAAAAAGCCTGAAAAAATGGGGTATTGCGCGTTATTTCTAGCGTCGGCCGGACGCCCGCAGACCCAGGATGGGACGGCGCTCGAGCAGGCCCTGGTCTCAGCGCTGGCAAGCGCGCGCGCCGCTTATCCCGGGTGCGCAGTGCGGGTCGAAGATTTTTTTCGCTTTCTCGGCGAGCGAACCGCGCCCGATCCGAGCGTTGAAGAGGCGCTCGCACAACTGCACGCGAACGATCTCTACTTGGCCTGCGGGTGTGAGCGCGGAGATCCGGTGGCGCTCAAGCTGTTCGATACCCAAGTGCTGTCGCGCTTGGGGTCGATGCTGTCGCGCTTTTCGCTGGGCGATGCGGGGCTGGCTGATCTCAAGCAGGCATTGCGCGTGCTGCTGTTCGTCTCCGACGGCGAAAAGCCGGCGCGCGTGACCCAATATTCGGGGCGCGCGCCAATTTCGGCCTGGGTGCAGGTGGCCGCGGTTCGCGCGGCGATGAGATCGAAGAAACAGGATTGGCGCACCGAGCCGAGCGAAGATCAAGATCTCATCGAGATGCCCGGGTCGAGCGATGCACCGGAGCTCGGTTATTTAAAGCAGCAATATCAGGCGCCGTTTCGCGAAGCGTTTCGTGAGTCGCTGATCGCGATGGACAAAAAGCAGCGCACACTTTTGCGGCAGAGCTTCATCGACGGACTTTCGATCGACGAGCTCGGCCGTCTGTACGGAGTGCATCGTGCCACCGCCTCGCGCTGGATCGTAGAGGCGCGCCGGGCCCTGCTCAAGGCGACCCGTGAGCGGTTGGTCGAACGGATCAAGCTGCCCGCGGAGGAATGCGACAGCATCATGCAGCTGGCTCGCAGCCGGCTCGACATCACGCTGCGCGGGCTGCTCATGTCGAGACCCCAGTAGAGCTCATTTTGGGGCGCAGTAATGATCTTGATTGCAGCGCATCGAGATCGGACAGCTCTCATCGTTTTCGCATAGGGTGGTGCACACGGCGCGGCCGCTCAGCATCATGCATTCGCCGCG
Organism: Myxococcales bacterium; assembly: GCA_003153195.1. Taxonomy (GTDB): domain Bacteria; phylum Myxococcota_A; class Polyangia; order Palsa-1104; family Palsa-1104; genus PALSA-1153. The sequence goes on along the minus strand of PLXG01000385.1, from coordinate 3,269 downwards.
GCTGCATTCGCCGCCTTCGACGGCGCATTCTGCACCGAGCGCGACGGGCGTCATGTTGAAAATGCCTCGAGCGATCAGCGCGCCGCCGAACAGCAGGGCGATCAGGAAAAGTCCGTTTTTGACTCGCTCGGACATCGTACTCCTCGGCAGTGGATGCACTGCTGAAAAGCAACTCCGAGGCCATTAAAACCGAGTGTAGTTATAAGTACTTGCGATCAACAGGGTGGGAGTTCGAACCCCAATGTGGGCAACTCTTCACCAGTTACAGCGTGACCTTGGGCAGGTACACGGTGCCGCCCGCGCCACGAATGGCATCGGAAGTCCAGAAGCTCGGATCGTTGCAGCCCGCGCCGCTGCCTGCGCTGCTTTCGCCGCTGCCCGAACCCGCGCCCGCACCGCTTTCGCAGCCGGGAATGATCGGCAGGTCGGTTCCGGTCTTGCACGCGTGGACGCCGGTGGCGCCTACGTAGCAGTGAACCTCATCGCGATTGTCGCTTCCAGTCGAAGCGGTGAATCCGGCGCCGAGCTGATAGACCAGCTTGAGACCGTCGGGGCATTGACCCGAGGCCAACACTTCACTCCCACCGGTCGGCTTGCCGTCGTCGGTGCAGAATACGATCGCAATCGTGTCGTCGGCGACTTGCGAAGTGGTGTGCATCGACGGCTGGGCTTGCAGCGTCACGTAGTCGGTGTTGAGCAGCGTGCAGTTGTTGTATTGCGCTTCGCCGGCGCTGGTCGTGTAGATGTAATGATCTCCGCAGATGGCGGTGTAGACCTCGGGCGTGGTCGACTCGTAGACCGTGATCACGTGCGGCACCGACAAGCTCTGATATTGCTCGACCATGGCGTAGTAGAACGAACCGTCGCCGTTTTGATCGGCGTAGGTGATCGTTCCCGGTGCGACCTGCGCGTTCGATGAATCCCATACCAGATCCTTGGCGATGATCGACCAGGCGCCTGCATTGAGGTCGTGAGTTGCGAGCAACGTGTACTTCGCCTTCAACATACCGCTTGCCTGCGTGTAGAGGTTGCCCTGAAACGATAGATTCAGATTGTCATAGTCCGGATCCCACCAGTCACCGCTCGTGACGCTCTGGATGGTGCGAATGAGGTGCGCGCTGACCTGCTCCGAGGCGGTGCGGAAAAATGCGTCGCCGCTCCCACTGACCGGCTCGGAGTAGGTGCCGTTTCCGTCGGCATCGGTGGTGAGGAGCAGGACCGTCTGCCAATCGGGGAGATTGGTGCTTTTCTGCACTTGGTAGTTCGAGTTCGGCGCGCCTTTGATCGTGATGGTGAGGACGCCATTTGCGATCACTGGGTTGGTCAGCACGACCTCGGCCGAGCTCGGCTTGTCGTTCTGGCAGCCGGAGTAGACGTTCCACGATCCGTCGCTCTGCGACTGCGAAGATCCGCTGCACTGGGCCTGCGTCACCTGCGGACACGAATCGGTGCTAGCGATTCCCGGGCATTTTCCATCGTAACAGTCGCGACCCAGTAGCTCGCCGGCGGTCGGATTGGCACCTTTACACGCGAACGCTTTGGGCTCGGGCAGGAACAAGTTGCCGTAGTAACCACCCTCTTCGAGTCCGTACTGCACCCATTCCGCCGGTTGCGCGGGCGCGGTCGCCGTCGCGGCCACTGGGCCGCTCAACGTCGCCAGCGTGGGTGTATTTCCGCGAATGGAGATGTTCACGTGTTGGCCGTTGCCATTCACGTGCGCGACCAAGCAGGCCGAAATCCACTCCTGCATCTCGAGCATGCGCGTGGCCCACGCCGAAGCGGATTGGCTGTTCGGTCGCTCCGATCCGTCGCCAGTGATGGGAAAATCGATCCATTCGGGAGCCAGGCCGAGAAGGCCTTCCCAATCAAAATGATTTCCCGACCAGTCGTCGAAGGAGAGATTCTGATCTGCCGGCAGCGCGCAACGGACCACGTACTTCATGAGCGCGCGATGATCTTGATCCCCATTCGGTCCGGTATCTGCGAGCCAAGCGTTGAAAACATCATTGTGGCTGTCGGCGTCGATCGTTCCGACCAGTAGATTTCGCGGCAGTCCGTTACCGGAAAGTCCGTTGCCCGAAAGTCCATTGGTCGATCCAATGGCGCTCGCGTGGCTGCCGGTCGGATCCACGCCTTTGTCTGCGGTGAATGATTTTCCTGTGCAGCTACCCAGAGTAAGCGATGCACCAGCAGCCACTGCGGTTACCAGCCAACTGTTCGGTTTGCGGGTCATGAAATTTTCCTCCGCATTAACGTCGTCCGTTGATCGCATTTTGGCTTACATAATCTACCACAGAATCAACCCTTGCCGATCGAGAAAATTGGTAATCTNNCGGGTCGAATAGGCTTGTGATGTCGACAACTTGGGTCCTCGGCTGCGTTTGCAACTACGACGGCCACCATTATCTGCCTCTCGCTAAACTACTGCAATCGGAAAGAAAGCCAGGGGGCGATCTTCTTATAGAAGCGATCAAAACGGTTGACTTTGCGGTCTCGGAATTCGAGAAATCGGCGGGTCAAAGGGTTCGCTCGCTGAATTCCGGATTAGGATGGCCTCTCGATGTCGCAAGCCCACACCCGATTCGCCACGCTGATGTCGGGACGTCCGGTGATCTTGGCGCCTATGGAAGACGTGACCGACGCGCCATTTCGCCGCATCTGTCGGGCGCGCGGCGCCGATCTGTGCGTGACCGAATTTGTACGCGCGGAAAATTTGGTGAAGAGCGAGCGGCGCGCGCGCCACAAGATGGCGCTCTCGACTGAGGATCAGCCGACCGCCATTCAGATCTATGGTGCGAATGCGGAGCGTTTGGCCGAAGCGGCGCTGATCGCGGAGGCGGCGGGGCCGGCGTTCATCGACATCAACTGCGGATGTTGGGTGCCGAAGGTGGCAGGCAAGGGCGCGGGCGCGGGATGGCTGCGCGATCCTGCGGCGATGGTGAAGATGGCGGAGCGGGTGGTGCGGTCGGTGTCGCTGCCGGTCACCGTCAAGACGCGCATCGNNAGCTTTCGCGGCGCCTTGCCGACGTGGGAATTTCGGCGCTGACCATTCACTGCCGAACCGCGCAGATGGGACACACCGGACGCGCCGATTGGCGCTATGCCGAGCGCGCGCAAAAGGTGGTCTCGATTCCAGTGATCGTAAACGGCGACGTCTGTTCGGCCGACGACGTGGTGCGCGCATTTCGCGAAACCGGCGCCGCCGGCGTCATGATCGGGCGCGCGGCCATCGCCCATCCGTGGATTTTTCGCGAGGCCAAGGCGCTGCT
>PLXG01000413.1 GCA_003153195.1 Myxococcales bacterium | reverse complement strand
GGGCGAACCATTCGGTGGAGCGAGCCTGGTGCGAAAACGCTAACCTTGAAGAATCTTAGGCGCGGCCGCGGCGAATGTTGACCAGCTGCGGTTGTGGCTCTGGCGGAAGGTAGTTCGCATCGCCCGGAATCGGCTCTTCACCGGGACCGACCATCTTGAGCTTGAGGAGCCCGCGCACTTCGACCTGCCGAATGCGCTCGCGCGTCAAGTTCAAGATCTCTCCCACTTCTTCGAGCGTGATTCCGCCGCGATCGGCCACGTCGAGCGAGCAGGTCTCAGCCATTTCCCGNNAGTTGAGCTTGATGCTGCCCGTCTCTGGATTCACGTCCAGATAAAGGTGGTGCTTGCAGGAAACGTAGGGGCAGGGCCGCTCGCCTTCCTTGCACTCTCCGCGAGCCGCCGGACGCTCTGGATCTTCGAACAGCGGCAACATCGCGCCGAGTCGAAGCTCCTCTTTGGTCAGACGCTTGGGAGCGATGGTCTTCGAGCGTGCGCGAGTCCGCCGCTTTTGGCGAACCTTGCGGCTCACCTCCGGCGTTTCCGCGTCGGCCGTGCCTGTCCCCTCGTCGTCTGTCATGGCCTCGAGCTCGTTGCGCCGGTCCTGGTCCATTCGCTCCTCCTCTTTTTTTCCGACTGCGCAGACACGCGATCCACTTCACCGACGACGGCGAGCGAACCGCGAACCTTTACAGCAGGTCCCCCGCGCCCCCCGAGGCGCCGGATGAAAATGCACGCGCCCTCGCGGCGCGCTCGAGCGGCGAAATAAGCTGCCGCTCCAAACCCTCGATACGACCCATCAGGTCGTTCGAAATCTTTTTGGCGTCGTCGAGCTCACGCGCGATCGACTTCTTGCGAGATGCGTCGAACTCCGGCGTCTTGAGCTCGCGCTCGAACCCCAGAAACAGGTCCTTGAGCCCGCGCTCGAGCGCCTCGATCTCGTCTTTGAAGCGCAGAAACGAGCTCTGAATCTCATCGATGGTGTAGCTCTCCGCCATCATCTGCTTGATGGCGAACACCCGCCGGACGGTGGTCGCGGGATAAAGTCCCATCGAACCCTGGTGTTTTCCCTTACGTCCCACTCGGCGAGAACGAGGCAGAAGCCGAAGCTGGACGTATTTGCGAAACGTCGCTTCGCTCATCTTGATTCCGCGAGATGTAAATATTTCAACCACTTGAGCAGCAGATAATCCGTTCGGGTGTGCGCGTTCGATCTCATCGAATGCGTGCTCGTTAAGCTCTCGCACCGTACCCATCTCCCGCTGCTCCCCGCGCTTCATCGTGGAATTCAGTGTATTCTACTGAATAGATCCATTTCAATAGAAAAACGCAATGGATTGTCAACTTTTTGACTGAACATCCGAGTAGGGGTCACGCTCTAGGGTGTTAAGGCAGTGAATTCGAAGGCGTTTTTTTAGGTCCCGCGAAAATCGAAAATCGGAAATTCACCGACAGTGGTGATAGTTTCGATATGCGAATGAAATCGCACCTCGACATGAAGCGATTCTGCCTGCTCTCCGCGCTGCTCTTGACCGGCGCCTCTCTCGCGCCGCGCGTCTACCGAAACGACGCCATGAAAGTGCGCGCCTTCGACCCGCCCGAGGGTTGGCTGGTTGCGCCTCAGGCGAGCTATCCCAAAGTGCTCGCGCTCTACACCCACGACAGCGGCGCACGACTCACGCTCACCGCGCAAAAGGTAGCGGCCGGCGTCACCGGGGAATCTCTCGCCGAGAGCAGTCGCGCCACGCTCGAGAGGGAGGGCTTTCGCGACATCGCGCTCTCCCCGGGCCGCATCGACGCCGCGCTCTCCGACGGAAAGCGATTTTTGAAACAGATCTACTTGGTGCAATCGGGTTTTGGTTACGTCGTTTCGCTGGTCGGACCGAAGGCCCCGGCCGCGCGCGCCACGCGTCTCGTGCAAGACTTCGACGACGCAGTTCACTCGCTACAGCTCGAGCCGGAAACGGCGCCCGTTCCTTCACGATGATGATATCGTGTTTGAAATGAGCGATTTCTCTTCGATCGACGACGTGATGAAGCGTCTGCGCGCGCACGATTACGTGACCGATCGCAGGGCCGCCACCACCGTGTTTCTCGCCGGGAAAATGGACAAGCCGGTGCTGGTGGAAGGGCCGGCCGGCGTCGGCAAAACCGAGCTGGCCAAAGTGCTGGCGCTGGCGCTCGACACTGAGCTCATCCGCCTGCAGTGCTACGAAGGACTCGACGAAGCCAAAGCGCTGTACGAATGGGCCTATCCCAAGCAACTGCTCTACACACAAATTTTACGCGACAAGATCGGCGAGGTCACCGCCGGCAGTGAGTCGTTGGCCGACGCAGTCGATCGCCTGGGAAAACAAGAAGACGCGTTTTTCTCCGAGCGCTTTCTGCTCGCGCGTCCGCTGCTGAGCGCGATTCGCGCAGAGAAGCGTGTGGTGCTCCTCATCGACGAAGTCGATCGCGCCGATGCAGAATTCGAAGCATTTCTGCTGGAGTTGCTCTCCGACTTTCAGGTCTCGGTTCCCGAGCTCGGCACCATCAAGGCCAAAGCGGTGCCGCTGGTGATCCTGACTTCGAACAATGCACGCGAGATGACCGACGCGCTCAAGCGCCGCTGCCTCCATCTGCATCTCGACTACCCAGACGCGACGCGCGAAACCGAAATCATTCGTGCGCGACTTCCGCACACCGACGCCAAGATCACCGCCGATGTGGTGCGCGTGATTCAGGCGATTCGCAAACTTGACTTGAAGAAGCGTCCCAGTATTTCCGAGACACTCGACTGGGCACGTGCGCTAACGCTGCTCGGCGCCAAGAGTCTCGACGCCAACATGGTCACCGAGACGCTCAACTTGATCTTGAAGTACGAAGGCGACATCGAGCAGGCGCAGAGCAAGCTCGACTCGCTGATTAGCTGACGCGCTTACGGCGCGAGCTTGGCGATGACCAGATCCTGCGCGTTCACGGAAGTCAGCATGGTTGTCGTCGGTGAAGTGGGAATCGAAACCATGCCGGCAGTTCTATCTTTACAGGATAAATCCTAAAAGTCTTGCACGGCCAAATCCAAGCAACTTCGCCATCGACTGGGCGATCGCCTTCAGATCGAGTCCTACCGAATCGGGCGGCATGTACTTGTAGCGCTTCTTCCACCAGCGAACCAGGCCGTAGTCGCTGCAACCGAATGCGCGATCGGAGGTGGCGCAGAAAATTCGAACGTGCAGGTGATCGTCGTGCGGCACCGAATCGGACGGCTGACGCAGCAACACCTGCGCGCGATCGATCAAGTCCGGATCATCGCCAATCGCCCGTGCGTAAGTGAGCACGCGCTGCTTGAGTCGCTCGTGAATGAAGAGATATTGAATCTCGATTTGCGGCTCCTGCAAAAGCGCGCGAATCAGTGCCCAGTTTCGTCGCACATCGAACCAGCGCGGCGAAAACGGGCCGAACACCACGCCGTGCATCGGTGGCAGCGGCTCACGCGCTTTGCCGTCCGCGGTGCTGTAGCGCGGCATCGAGCTCGCCGGCGCGACCGGCTTTCCGCTCTGATCCACCGCGTAATAGATCAGGTCGGCATCGCGACCGTTTTCGTGTGAGCGATGCAGCTCGGAATCGCCGCCACCTTTGATCGACATGTCGCCTACGCCGAGCAGCGCCCCCGGATACTCGCGCGCCACCCGTTTGGCCACGTTCTGAATCGCGCGAACCAATTCATCGGTGGCGTAGCGCGCGCCACGCGATTCCCAAAGCGGTGGCACGATGTAGCCGGGACCTTTTTCCGGCAGACGCGCACCGCGGCGAAGCGCCCCCCGCGCGATCGAGCCCACGCTCACGCTCGAGCCATCGGTAAAGAAGCCCGGTCCGAGACAGCCGGACAGGAGTATCACCCACATGGCCAGAGCCGATCGCACGCTCCCGTCATTATGCCGGACAGTTGGCGCTCCCGCAGCTTGATTTGCGAGGCCTCGGCGTGATCTACTCTCGGGATGGACCGCTGGCTCGCCCGCCTCGAGCTGAAATACGGGCGATACGCACTCGGAAACCTCACCTATTATTTGGTCGGCGCGCAAGCGATCGGTTTCGCCATTGCGCTGTTTCATCCCGAGCTCATCGACCGAATGGTGCTCAGCCACGGCGCGCTCGCACGCGGCGAATGGTGGCGGCTGCTCACGTTTTTTCTCTATCCCGTTTCCACCAGCCCGATCTGGGCGCTCTTCGCGCTCTACTGGCTCTATCTGATTGGCACATCACTCGAGAGCGAATGGGGATCGCTGCGCTTCGAGATCTTTTGGATCATCGGGCTCATCACCACCATCGCATCGGTTCTGCTCGGCGGCAGCACGGCGACCATCGCGCCGCTCATCATGTCGCTGTTCCTGGCCTTCGCTACACTGTGGCCCGACTATCAAATCTACGTCTTCATGATCTTGCCGGTGAAGGTGAAGTGGCTGGCGGCGCTCGATGCTCTGATCATCTGCAGCGACATCGGAACGCGCGACGGCTGGGATCGACTGGTGCCGCTGGCCGCGCTGGCGAACTATTTACTGTTCTTCGGTCCGACGCTGTACGCACGGCTGCGCGGATTTGCTCGCGAAGGCGGACGCGCCCGCGCGAAAACTCAATTCCGCGGTGGTGTGCGCGACGGTCAATTCAACGGACCACGAACGTGCGCCATCTGCGGCAAGAGCAACACCGATCCGACCGTCGACATTCGCGTCTGCTCCTGCGAAAAGTGCGGCGGCGTGAATCGCGATTTGTGCCTGGAGCACGCGCTCAACCACTAGAGCGCATCTCAAAAATGCCT
>PLXG01000195.1 GCA_003153195.1 Myxococcales bacterium | reverse complement strand
ATGGGCTCGATTTTCTCACAGAGCTAAGGAGCTCGTCGGCGACAGCCCGAATCCCCGTGCTGCTGCTTTCCACCGAGGCCGAGGTCAAGAACCGCGTCCACGTTTTCGGCGATCGGCTTTAGGCGGCGCGGCTTAAGTAGCGCCGCTGATAGAACCAGCAACATTTCTTAACCTTTCGTACGTGATTCCTTCGAATCAATGCGCATTGATATTGTTCGGCACGCCGCTCGGGAGGGGTCTGCTCACGGTGAGCACGACGTTGCCGATTTGCCGGTAGTCGAGCAAATTGTCGCCGGGGGTCTGCACTCCATAGCCCGCGAAGGTCAAGCTCAGGTGCGTCGAGTCGATCGCAATTGCCGACGGAGCATAGAGGCGCTCGGCAAACCAACTCTGCGTGGCCACCACCGGGGTGCCAAGCGGGATGGTCACCATTTTGCCGTCGGCTTGGTTTTTCGTCGTGATTGTATTGATCGACGCGATCGGGTGATTGATGTCGTTGTAGACGGTAAAGTGGCTCAGGTCGGACGATTCTGCATAGCCAATGAAATGAAATGCGTCCGAGTCGCCATCAAGACAGTTTCCGGCAGAAAAATATAGTCCCCAGCGGCTGCCGTCGCCATTCAGGTCGAGGAGCGTCCCGCGTGGGCTGACCCAGCGGGTCCCGCCGTAGTCCACGGTGGTAGGGTCATTCAGCCCTTCGACAATGCCCAGATCGGTGAAGTGGATTCCATCGGTGGTGGTGGCGAGCCGCACGTTCGAGATGTCGTGATTGATCTTCCCACTGAACGGAGCTTTGGTGCACTGCTGTGCGGTCGGGAGCGCCGTCGGTCCGCTGTTGTCTCCGTTGACGATCTTCTGCACGTACATCACGGTCACGGGCGAGCCGGCGGCCGCGGTCGGTACCGTCGGGAACACCGCCATAATGCCGTCGGGGTTGAGGAGGCCCACGGTCTCTTGCACCAAGACAGGGCTCACGCTGCCAGCAGTATTGGTGAGCACGCTGCTGATCGACTTGATGTCATTGGCGCCGACGGCGGTGCTGTTGGTGTTCCAGATCGGAAACTTGCTCGAAGAGCCGGTCAGGTTTATCGCGCGGAGTGGCGCGTTGTCGACGATTGGGGTCGACGTTCCGGGCAGGTTGTTCGGATTTCGGTCGAGCATGTACAGGTACTGACCTGTCTTCATATTCCCAGATCCTGGAAGCTGGATGATCGCGGCATGTCCCCAGCCGTCGTCGGCGATCGAACCGGTGACCGACGGGGTCTTGACATTGGTGCCGGTCACATTCGCGGGACAGCCGGTGTTGGTGGACGCCGCGGAGTAGCCGCCGCTGATCGGATTGGTGTAGTCGGGATTCAGCTCGAACACCGTTTGCATGAAATACCATGTCTGCCCATTGTCGTCGGACTCGGCCACGACCAGCGCCTCGTCGATGTCTTTGGGACGCCAGTCGAACAGGCCGATTAGCGGGGGCTTGCCGCCGAAAGCATTGCCCGTGGGCGTATTGGTGGTGCTGTAGACGAGCGGAAAATAAAACGGAGACATGGACACCATTTTGTCCGCGCCGGCCGCGGTCTCGAATTTTGCGCCGGTCACGTAGGAGATTCGCTTTGGCGTGGCGGCGGAGTAGTCACAAAAGCCGGCTCCAGTGTTGGGCACATTGCCATTCACCACAAATGGATCGGTTGCACTCCCCACCGTTTGCGTGTTCTTTGCGTCCGCAGCCACGTTGGTCAAAGTGGACGGCGTGGCGCCATTCAGAGCGCCTTGTCCAATGGCCGTTCCCTGGTTGATCGTGACCGCGATGGCCATGACGCCCGGATCGACGGTGGTCACGAGAAGCTGCTCGCCGGGATCGTTTTCCAAGTCGGTCGCCGAAGCCGCGTCGACGGGAATGCTGGCGTCGTACGCGAGATCAACGATGGAGGGGCTGAGATCGCCCCTGTCTGCGCTGCCGCTGTCTGCGCTCTGGTCGGCATTGCCGCTTGCGGACGTGTAGTTGTTGTTGTCGCTGTCGCACCCCGCGACCATCAGTGAGACAACGACCGGCAGCCAAAAAAGTTTCGTCCGAATCTGCATGATAGGCCCTCCGATGGTGGTGACCCCGTTCGAGGCGCTCATAACGTGGAACCGTCCGAGCGAAAGCAAACAGATCGAAACAAATTGATTACAAGCCGCATCCGATTTCTGGGCCTGTTGACTCCAGCGCCGGCTGGAGAGTTAGCCCCGTGACTGAATTCTAAGTTGTTGAGTTTGCTTCTGTAGGTCTGGCACTGCGGTTGCGATGAATGCGCGCATGAGGACGATCTTCTGCGCCTGGATGATTCTGCTCAGCGCTGGGTGCGGCGGAACGGGAGAGGGCGATACGTCCGCTGGCGATCCGGCGGATGATAAAGCCGACAGCATGAAAGCGGCGTGCACGACCACGACGACCAAGCGCTCGACTCCGATCGAGCTCTGGATCACGCCCGAGGCTGGTGACGCCCCTATGGCGCAGGTCGTGTCGGGCGCGAAAAAATCGATCCGCGTGATGGTCTACATCCTGGACTCCGGAGCGATTCTAAGCGCGCTCCTCGAGCGAACGACGGCGGGACTCGATGTGAAAGTGATCCTCGATCACTCGGAGCAGTCGACCAATCAGGCCGCGTTCGATGCACTGACCAAAGCGGGCGCGCAGGTTTTGTGGAGCGACCCGCAGTTTCCCTACATGCATGCGAAGTTTCTCGTTGTCGACGGCAAAGAGGCGATCGTCGCCACTGGAAATTTTTCCAAGAAGTTGATCGCGCGTGAGCGCAACCTGTTCTCGCACGATCGAGATACCAAGGATGTCGCCGATCTGGTGGCGCTGTTCGACGCCGACTTTGCGCGCAAGGCGCCGACCCTGAGCTGCACGCGTCTTTTGGTATCGCCGATCAACTCGCTCGACCGAGTGGTAGCGCTCATCGCGTCGGCGAAAAAATCGCTCACGGTCGAATCGATGCAGTTTGCCGACAGCGATGTTCGAAACGCGGTGGTCGCGCGTAAGCAGGCGGGGGTGGACGTGCGGGTTTTGCTCGCTGATCCGTCGTGGATCGCCACCAATACCACTGCGGCCGCGTTTCTGTCGAAAAATGGCATCGTCGCTCGGCGAATGGTGATGCCGATGGTGCACATCAAGAACATCGTCGTTGACGGCACGAAAAGCTATTTGGGCTCCGAGAATTTGAGCAGCACGTCGCTCACGCAGAACCGCGAGGTCGGGATCGTGGTGACCGACTCGTCGCCGCTCGCCGCCATCGCCGCCTCCTTTGATCGCGACTGGAATTCGGCAACTCCGTTTTAGTAGGCCTTCACATCCCGCCGCTTCTGGGGCTACCTGCGGCGGATGCGATGTAGGCCGTGCTTTTCGGCGAGCACGGTCAGCGATTGTCGGGTGATGCCCGCGAGCTCGGCGGCGCGGGAGAGACTTCCCTCGGCTTGCGCGAGCGCGGCTTCCACGTAGGTCCGCTCGGCTTCGAGCGCCGCCAGCCGGCGCGCCTCGAGCCATGGACGCAGCCGCCCCAGTTCCGAGCAAAACGTCGGCAACGTGGAAGCGGGTCGCGTTCGCCCCGCCTGCGGACTGGCAGAGTCGGGCAGGACCACCATGCGGGTCACGGTGTTGCGCAGCTCGCGGATGTTGCCCAGCCATTCATAGGCGATGAGCGGCGCCAGCGCCTCAGGCGCAAGCTGTGCACCCAGCTCGCTCGCGAGCACCCGTTTGCGGTTGCGCCGCTCCGCGATCACCTGATCGGTCCCGACCACGCTGGACGTGAGCGCCGGCTTTC
>PLXG01000401.1 GCA_003153195.1 Myxococcales bacterium | reverse complement strand
TCTCGCTACGATCATTTCAATATGATAGCGGTCTAGCCGTTCGCGATGTGAGCGCAGACCGCGGCTGTGAACTTGGCGGTGTTGGCGGTGCCTCCCAGATCGCCGGTGCGTGTTTCCGATTTTGCCAACGCCGCCTCCACGCCGCGGCGAACGCGCGTGCCAACGTCGCGTTGTCCGACATATTCGCAAAGCTGCGCCGCCGCCAGCGTGAGCGCGNNTTTGCCGGCGATGTCGGGCGCGGTTCCGTGCACCGCTTCGAAGATGGCCGTGTCCTTACCCAAGTTCGCACCGGGCGCAACGCCGAGGCCACCCACCAGCCCGGCGCAAAGGTCGGACAAGATGTCACCAAACAGGTTCATGGTGACGATCACGTCGAGCTTGGTGGGATCTTTCACCAGCTGCATGGCGCAAGCGTCGACGATCATGTCGTCGGACCCGATGTCGGGATATTGCTTGGCCACTTCGCGCGCGACGTCGAGAAAAAGCCCGTTCGAATATTTTAGAATGTTCGCTTTGTGTACCACCGTCACGCGCTTGCGCTTGTCCGAGCGCGCGAACTCGAACGCCCAGCGGACAATGCGCTCCGAGCCGTGACGAGTGATGACCGCGATCGATTCCGCCGCGGTGCGTCCTGGTCCCACGTAGTGCTCGATGCCAGCGTAGATATCTTCTGTGTTCTCGCGCACGACGACCAGGTCGACGTTTTCGTATCGACTGGGCACCCCCGGCAGATTCTTGGCCGGACGCACGTTGGCGTAGAGATCGAAATGCTGACGGAGCGCGACGTTGACTGACCGATATCCTTCGCCCTTGGGCGTGGCCAGCGGACCTTTGAGCGCTAGATGAGTACGCTCAATCGAGTCGATGGTCTGCTGGGGCAATGGATCGCGCATCTTGTCGACGGCGGCGAGGCCCGCCTGCTGCTCTTCGAATTCGAGCTTGGCGCCTGCGGCTTCGAGAATTTTCAGCGTGGCGTCGGTGATTTCGGGACCGATCCCGTCGCCGCGAATCAGGGTCACTTGCGTGGGCATCTTTCTATTATAGTTCGCGCATGAAGATTGCGGTGGCCATTCTTTTCGCTGTCGTTTCAGTCACAATTTCACCGCCGGCGCGGGCCGATGTTCCGAGCGAAGCGCGCACGCTGCTCAAACAGCTGATCGAGCTCGACACCACCAATCCGCCTGGCAACGAAGAGCTGGCGGCGAACGCGATGGCCAAAGTGCTGAAGGATGCCGGCCTCGATCCGGTGGTGGTGCCGTTCGCGCCCGGTCGATCGAATGTGGTGGCGCGTTTGCACGGCGACGGTTCACAAAAGCCGATCCTTCTTCTCGCACACCTGGATGTGGTGGGCGCGGCCGGCCAGCCGTGGACGGTACCGCCGTTCAAGCTCACCGAGAAAGACGGCTTTCTCTACGGCCGCGGAGTGATCGACGACAAAGGTTGGGTGGCTATCGCCACCGCGGTGTTCCTCGATCTGGCGCGCACACACACCAAGCTCAAGCGCGACGTGATCTTGGCGCTCACCGGCGACGAAGAGTCGAACGGCGACGGCGTGCGCTACCTACTCGATCATCGTCCCGAGCTCATCGCCGACGCCGAATTCGCCTTCAATGAAGGCGCCTCCCCGCATCTCGATGCGCACGGACGCGTACACTCCCTTTTGATTCATCCCGCCGAGAAGACCTATCAAAATTTCGAGCTGGTCGCGCGTGGCGTGGGCGGACACTCCTCGATGCCCAACGATGAAAATGCGATCTATCGGTTGGCGGACGTCCTCTCCCACATGCAATCGCGCCGTTTTCCCGCGCACCTCAGCCCAGCGATTCGCGGCACGCTGCTGTCGAATGTGGCCAATGCGAATGAGCCGCTCAAGTCGGCGCTGATCAAGACCGCCGCCTTACCGGGAGACCAGATCCCCGAAGATCTGCTGGCCATTCTCGACCAGAGCATCGCGATTCGCACCGCCACTCGCACCACTTGCGTGGCCACCATGATCTCCGGCGGCACGCGCGTGAATGCGCTGCCCATCGAAGCGCACGCGAACATCAATTGTCGTCTATTACCAAGCGACACGCCCAAGTTCGTAATGGAACATCTGGTCGGCGAGATTCCGTACGCTGTCGAAATACACATGCTCAAGGATGTCGGATCAGGACCGGAGGTGCCGCTCGCCGATGTCGTGCGCGATGCATTGGCCGAATCCGCCCGAGCGGTGTTTGGCCCCGACGTAAAAGTTTTCTCCACTCTTTTCGGCGCCACCACCGACTCACGGTTTCTCCGGCAGCGCGGAATGCTGGCCTACAATTTTGGTCTTCTGCCGAACAGCGAGTCCGACGCCAAGAGACCGCACGGCATCGACGAGCGCATTCCAGTGGGTGCGCTCAAATCGGGAAGCGCGCTGTTACAAGGTTTGATTCGCCGATTGGCGTCGGCCGAGCGCTAATGGGAGCAGCTCGAAGCGATCGATTACGAACTTGGGTTTGCGACGAAGACCGGCGGCGGCGATCGCCTGTGAATCGCCATATCCGTAGCTGACCAGACAGAGATCGACATTGGCGTTTTCTGCAGTCTCCATGTCCACTGCACTGTCGCCCACGAACAGAACGCGCTCGCGGTCCACCTTTGCGCGACTCACGATTTCGTCGACGATGCGCGGATCCGGCTTGGTCTTTCCCACGTCATCTTCGCCGAGTACCGCAAAAAAGTGGGGCGCTATGCCGAGCTTCTCGACGATCTGCCTGGCCACCGCACCGGGTTTGTTGGTGGCGATCGCTTTTCGCTGCGAAAGCGCGCTCAGTGTTTTTTCTACTTCGGGATAGAGCGCGGTGCGATCGAGAAGATGGGTGGCGTATTGCGCGCGAAATGCCTTTGCCAATTCGACCAGCTTCCTCTCGTCGGAAGTGGGCGCGCCCGACGCGACCAGCGCGCGACGAACCAGCTCGACCACTCCCGATCCGATCATGCGCCGGATCATTTCTTCCGTGTGGGTGGCCAGACCACAATCCGCAAGGATTGAATTGAGCGCCGCCGCGATGTCAGGGGCAGAGTCGATCAGCGTACCGTCGAGATCGAAGACGATCAGCTCATACATGCGCGCGACTTTACGCTAAACTGGGCTTATGCGCTTCGCCTTAGCCCTATTTTTGTGTCTGGCCGCTTGCGACGAGGACGAAACGGAAAGCGACATGAGCGTGCACGATCTGGCTGGCGTCGACGGCGCGGCCTGCTTGCCGTGCAACACTACGTTTTGTTACGCCTGCGATTCGCAATGCAAGGGCGCATCCGATGGAACCGAATGCACCAAAGTGGGAACCAACTGCGAATTCACGTCCACCACCTTCGTGCTCTGCGAGAGCGACCACAAATGGCATCAGGTCGTGACCATGGTCATCAGCACCGACATGGCCACGCACGACTAACGATCTCGTGATATGCATTCGTTGAGTCGAGGGTACGAGGCGAAATGTCACCAAAAGAGCAGCCGGAAAAAGTTTATTCGACGATGAGCGGAATTCCGCTCAAACCTTTTTATGGTCCCCAAGATGTGCGGCCGTACGAAGAGTCGCAGGCCGATCCGGGAAAGTATCCCTATACCCGCGGCGTTCACGAGACCATGTATCGCGGCAAGCTCTGGACGATGCGTATGTTCGCCGGCTTCGGCACGCCGGAAGACACCAACAAGCGCTTTCACTTTCTCCTCGAGCAGGGACAGACCGGTCTCTCGACTGCGTTCGATATGCCGACGCTCATGGGCTACGACCCCGACTCGCCGCGTTCGCTCGGTGAGGTAGGCCGCGAAGGCGTCTCGGTCGCTTGCTTCGGCGACATGTGGCGGCTGTTCGGCGACATTCCGCTCGCCGACGTCACCACCTCGATGACCATCAACGCGCCAGCAGTCTATTTGTTGGCGGCGTACATCGTGGTTGCCGAGAAGCAGGGCGTTCCGCCGTCGAAGCTGCGCGGCACGTTGCAGAACGACATGCTCAAAGAATTCATCGCGCAGAAGGAGTGGATTTCGCCGGTGCGCCCGTCGATGCGGGTGATTCGCGACATGCTGGTCTACTGCACGCGCAACATGCCGCTTTGGAATACGGTTTCGATCAGCGGCTATCACA
>PLXG01000126.1 GCA_003153195.1 Myxococcales bacterium | reverse complement strand
GGTGCCGGAAGGGTGGTGCGATTCTGCAGATCGTTCGCCCTATAGACCTCAAAGTCTGCAAGGTCCCGCGCGTACTCGAGGCAGGCGGCGACGTCTCCAGCCTTGAGATCCGGAAACTCGCGAATCGAACTTCACTAGTGTTTTTCGATTGATACAATGACAATCTAAAAATCAGCGAGGCCCAGCGCGCAGTCGCGGGCGGGCCGTGACGTCACGAGTGAGCAATTTTGTAATCAACTCTACTGAGCGGCGGTCTTGTCCAATGAGGATCGGCACGTCTAAGATGGGCTTGGCTTGCCGGATCCCCTTTGGAGAACAAAAAATGGGCAATCATCTTAGGGGACTACAAATAACCGCTATCTGTGTTGCTGGGTGCTCGGGCAGGTTCGTTCCCGCGACGCCGTCAAATCCGTCCGCGCCTCCAATTAATGCGGACCTAGTCGGACAAGCGCTCAAGCAGGATGGCACGCCGGCACCCGACGTGGATGTCTACGTCGCGATCAACCAGCGCGGGACGAAGCTCGCCACCACCGACCAGAACGGTCGATTCAAGATTACCGACGCGCCGAGCGGTTCGATCGAGTTGGTGTTGAACAATCGCGCCGGAGTGGGGGTCTTGAAAGAGATGACGCTAATCCCGAATGGGCAGAACGACGCTGGGAAACTGACGCTGGACACACTCGAGCACTGGCCCACCGTTGTTGAACTCTCTGGCGTCGGATACGAGGAGCGGGTCACCACCAGTCTATCGGGCGCGTTGAGCCCTGTTTTCGACAGCAAAGGATCATTCTTTGTGGCCGCTCGCGTACAGCAGAACGCCGGCCAGAGCGAATATCTGGTCCACGAGCTGGTCAAGGTCGATGCTTCCACTGGGGCCGAAACCGTGCTCTACCAGCCGTTCATTTTAGCGCCGGATTTCC
Source organism: Myxococcales bacterium (assembly GCA_003153195.1). GTDB lineage: Bacteria > Myxococcota_A > Polyangia > Palsa-1104 > Palsa-1104 > PALSA-1153. The sequence continues at coordinate 5,059 of PLXG01000126.1, read as the reverse complement.
CGCGCCCAGTGCGATTGATTCAGGATCGCGTGGTGGCCTATCGACAGCGGAACGATTTCCCTAGCACGGAGGAGCGGTGGTCGTTCGTTGACCTCGTAACGGGGAAGACCGTTCACTCGACCGATAGTGCCCCATCCTGCAATACCTATGAGCACAACTACTGCGGGTTCGACCCCGATCACCTCTCGATCGCGAGCGACCAGCTCTTCGGTGTCTACCGATCTTTCACGGTCGGTTCGACTCCCAATGAGCTCAATCACTACACTGAATGGTTCACGACCATTGACCTTCCGACGGCCGAAGCCTGGGACACGTCCAAACAGCGTTTCGTGCCAATTGTGGTCGATGAGACCTCCTCCGACGGAACGGAGGCGATCGAGGGTTTCTCCTTCGTTGCCTTCGAGGGGAACAGCGCCTTTTATTCGATCGCGACCAAACACTGTTCACAAGCGACCAATCTCGACTGCGCTCAATTCGCCAGCGCTCTAGGAACGCTCTATTCGCTGAACTTTGATACGCTGCAAGAAAACGTGATTGCCAATCTGTCTAGTGGCGTCTCACTGTCGCGTGCAGCAGGTACTCACTTTGCGTATCTCGTGGACTTCGACAGCAACATCTCGCGAAGTGCGACCAACCTTCATCAGCTCGATCTTACGAGCGGTGCATTGACCGAGTTACTGCACAATCGCACCGACCTGTTCCCGTTCCGTGAAATCTTGGCCGCAGGTCCTGGAGTCGTGGTGGAGCTTGCCGGTCACAGCACCTTTCTTACCTCTCAGCCCGGAATCGCTCGGATCTCGGTTCCGACGGGGCAGGTATCGTGGCTCGCGCAGAACTACACATTGCCGGATGGCAGCTCGAGTATTACCACTCAGCTCTGCGCCAGTATCTTTGGAAACTATTGTAACGCAGTGATTCACGCTGACGGCTCGGTGCGAATTGACGATCTGTCGGTTGGATTTGAGCGTCATGAGCTCATCTCGGTCGACTTTGCCACCGATGGCACGCAAGTCAGTCAGCGTCTCCTTCCCATCGGCCAACTTCCATCTTCAGACTTGGCGTTGCCCCCAGTCTTGTACACGCAAGATGATACGCGTGAAGCGATGCTGGGACCCGATGTCGGACACGATTTCGATCAGCTCCACTTGCGTGCCACCAACGGGAACGATGGTTATCGTCAGGTGACTTTCCTGAGCGCTGACCATACGACTCCCGCGTTCAGCGCTGACGGCAAGTGGCTGTACTATTTCACGCGCGATCCGATCGCCGGCGAGACACAGCTGTTTCGGGTTTCGGTGGAGTGAGAATCGATCGCGTGTCCGCCGATTCCGAGTTGGCAGAGCTCGTGCGAAGAGGCCAAGCTGGCGAACAGGGAGCCTTGCGCGCCCTCTTCGATCGCTTTCACCGCAATGTCATGGCGTTCTGCGTCGTGGCGACGAGAGATCGTGAGCTCGCCATGGATCTTACTCAAGACGTCTTCGCACGTGCCTTCCGCAGCTTGAACCAAGTGCGACAGCCCGAGCGATTCCCTGGTTGGCTCTTCACCATCGCCGGAAACGTCTGCCACTCGCGAGTCGGCCAAGAAATCAGGCAGCGTGAATTTCTCGAGACTCTCGCGCTCGAAGAGTTGTCAGAAACATCCGGAGCTCCGGATGAAGAGACGACACAGGTTCGCATCCTGAAGGAGCTGCTGGCGAGGGAGACAGACGGAGAGATGAAAACAATCCTTGTGCTCAAATATGGCGATCCAGAGCACACGACCCGACAGATTGCCGAGCAGCTGAAGATTCCGCACGGGACCGTGACGGTCAAGCTGATGCGCTTTCGAAGCACGATCAAAAAGCGGCTCTTGCGCCTGATTGCCGACGATAAGGCAGTCTCGTCGGCGGCAGGAACTGGAGAGTTCGCCTCCGGGAGGCCGACATGAGCCGCTGTCCACTTTCCGAACCAACGGTTCTTTCGCGCTTGGTGAAACACAACCTCACTGCCGAGGAGTGGTCGATGATCCGTGCTCACTTTCAGCTCACGTGCGAGGACTGCCTGGCGGCACTCGGAAATGTGGAGGCGGGGTCGATTCTCCTCGGTCTGGCGGGCGACCAAGCGCAGTTATCGCCGAGAGAGTCCGACCGCATGTTCGAAAAGATCGTGGCGCAGCTGCCACGTGCGCAAGCTCCGCGGCGCATCTGGCGTTCCAACCGTTCATGGGGAGTCGGCCTGATGGCAGCTGCCGCGGCGGTGGCGTTGATCTTGATCCCGCTTTCACGATCTCATCACGCGGAGTGGACCGGCGAAAAAGGGGCGCCCACTACGACTCGCATTGATGTTTCGCTCCAAGCCTTCATTGGATCGACGTCCAACTCCAAGCGTTATGTTCCGGGCACAAAGCTTCTCGACGGCGAGTTCCTTCTCTTTCGGTATAGACTATCCTCGCCTGCGTATCTCTACCTGTTCTCTCCCGGAGAATCCGAACCGCTGTGGGCGCCGGCGCATCAATCAGCAGCTAGCGCGGCGGGCGAAGCCGAGATCGATTCGGACGGACGCGCGCTCGGAATACCGGCTAATCGTGTAGTGAACATTCGGCAGCTGATCTTGGTGGCAAGCCCGACATGGATCGAACCAGCGCGTGCACGTGCTACAGCGCTCGAGGGATCCACTTGTGTCGGATGCGCAGTCAGTCGACTGACACTCTCGGCAGATCAGTAAGCAATGGGAGCTGAGCGGCATGTTTTGGCTCCGTTGGTCCTCCGTTTTGCGGCGTTCGTCGCGCTGTCCGGGTGTGCTCATTTTTGGGAAAAAGGCGGAACGTTGGTACCGCTCGCCCCTCAGGGGGTCACCGCGCCCGCGAGCCGACCACGCAAGATGGCGCTGCTCATTGGGATCGATCATTTCGACGATCCGCGGTTCNNCCCACCGCTTCGCTACGCGACCAAGGATGCACAGGGGCTTGCCCAGGCCATCGAGGGATTCGATGAGGTACGCGTGCTTTCCGAACCAGCGCAAACAAACCGCGCCGCCATCTTGCAGGCGATATCCGATCTCGGAATGCATGCGAGCGATGCACGCGACACGGTACTAATCTACTTCTCGACGCACGGATCGCTCGGCCAACGGCCCGGCCAGAAAATCGCTCGCTATCTCGTAGGATCAGATACGCGTCTCGATCTGGTGGCGGAAACAGGCATCTCTGTTGACGCGTTAATCAAGACCGCAGAGAGCCTGCGGGCGCGACGCGTCGCGCTGATCCTCGCCACGTGCCACAGCGGCGGAGGGAAGTCGCAGATCTCGGATACACTGGCGAGCGCTCTCGAACGGCACAAGGCGCCCCCGCTGCTGCTCAGTGAGCGCTCTGAAGCGATTGTGCTGCTGACCGCCGCAGCCTTCGGCGAGACCGCGCGAGAAAGCGACGAGCTTCACCATGACGTCTATACTCACTTCTTTCTCCAGGGCCTTCGCGACGGTGATCGCGATGGCAATGGCGCCGTAACGGTGACCGAAGCGCATGACTTCGCGCGCGAGAAGACCTATGAGTTCACGCACGGTGCGCAGCGTCCGACCGCCGAGTCAAGCATTCTTGGCAGCGATCCGATCGTGCTCCGTGGTGCGCCAACCCATCGCGGCAAACCTGTGCTCTACAGCTACACTCCTTCGTCAGAAGGTGTCGCCGTTCTCGTAGACGGGACAGCCAAAGGCAGTTTGCCGGGCGGTATCGCTCTCGATCCAGGGCGACATCAGCTCGAGCTTCGCGATGCCCATTCGGGCGCTTCGCTCTACCGCGGCGCCATCAACGTTCACGCAGGACAACGAGAAGAGCTTTCAAGTTTCATTCCGCCTCGACCCCGTATCGGCGTCGAAGTCGAAGCAGCCAGTCAGATCGCGCTGTCGAGCCATCTCGGCAACCTTTATCTGCCACCCGCGTTTGGCGGATCAGTTCGCGGTACGCTTTCAGGCCCGCTGGCTCGACGCCTCAGGCTTTCCATTGGGTTCTCGCTGCTCAGTGGCAGGGGTTCGGAGACCGCATTTTCCACCGTGCTGCCGTTTTCCGTGGTTGTGGAGAGGATCGATGGGCACATCGGGTACGACATTCCGCTTGGATCGAAAGTCAGCCTGGGCCCGATCATCTCGCTTGGAGCGGAATGGGTGCAGCGTGAGCAGCAAACTCCGACCTACAGCGGCAGACAGACGCTCTCCGGCTTTACTTTCGGCGGAGGACTGCGGCTCGCGTGGGCGCTTGGCGCAGGCATTGCGCTCGGTGTTCGAGCTCATGCAGAAGGGCTGGTAGCAAGGATCGACAATTCCCCCGGCCCTCACCCGCTTATCAACGTCGGGCTCTTCCTGGGCTACACGGTGCCGCTGCGCAGCGCGCGCCGATAGCTCTCCAGTGCCGTCCGCCGAGTTTGTCCGCCGAGTCGACCGCCCTGTGCTCGATCGCTCGGGTTCCTTCGGAAGCAGCAAGGAATGGGAGTGAAGCGGAAAGGTGTAGACCGGATAGGTTGGTAACAAGAAACGCTGGAATCCTGGGTGACAGTGTAGCCGGTAGATGGATGACAAGACGGTCGGTTCAGGGTGCTTGGTTTCCGATAAACGGGTGACGGCGCCCAACTCTCACGATCGACTACCGGCTGTGCCATGGGTGGTAGCTCGTTCTCCGACGGCTTTTTCGTGCTCATATTCCTAGCATGGCTATGTACGCGTTTCCGACGGAAAAGTGCATGTGAGCGCTTTTGAGCTATACGAAGGCGATGTGCTGCTCTGCCCACGTTGCGACGGGACGATGATGTCACCCGACCTTCGCAGGTCTAATCGCTTTTAGGGAGATCCCCCGGCTCTGCCGGGGTGGCTCCCAAAGTTTGACAGTCTCGGGAGTTTGAAAGCGAGACTCCCTTCCGTGAACCGCTCAAAGCGCACGAAAGGGAGTTCTCCATGAACGAATACGAGAATCTAAATCACTCGAAGTGGGAATGTAAATATCACATTGTGGCGGCGCGACGAGGATCGTCGCCGCGATCTGCGACGAACGCACGGCTCGCCGAATTCTCGAGCACCTGCATCTCCCTTCTCG
>PLXG01000020.1 GCA_003153195.1 Myxococcales bacterium | reverse complement strand
TGTGGCGGCGCGACGAGGATCGTCGCCGCGATCTGCGACGAACGCACGGCTCGCCGAATTCTCGAGCACCTGCATCTCCCTTCTCGTGCCCCACCGCGGGGGATGTCCCAGAAAATGTTGAAAATGAAGTGGCGGTCCAAGTCGCCTCAAGAGGATTCTTGAGGCCTCTAATGACCAGGAGCCGCCATGAAGGAAAGTGCCAGGAAGTTTGCTGAGAGGGAAGCAGGAACGCAACTACGGTTGGTCGGGCTGAAGGATTTGGTGCAGCGAGAGCTGCGAGAATTCGTCGTGAGCGCGGGAATGAGTGCGCTGGGGGTGCTGCTCGAAGAGGAGCGCACAGCGCTGTGTGGTCAACGGTACGAGCACCAAAGCGGACGACGCGCTCATCGTGGCGGGCACGTGCCGGGCGAGCTGGTGATGGGCGGACGACGCGTGAGCGTGAAGCGTCCGCGAGCGCGCAGCGTGGACGGTGACGAGCTGCGGCTGCCGAGCTGGGAAGAGTTTTCGCTCGTCGATCCGCTGCACGAGCGAGCGCTTACGCAGATGATCGTGGGCGTCTCGACCCGCAAGTACGAGCGGTCACTTGAGCCGGTAGCTGCGACGGTAAAAACGCGCGGCACATCGAAGAGCACGGTGAGTCGACGATTTATTGAAATCACCGAAGAGCAAATGCGTGAGCTGTTTCAGCGACGCCTCGACGAGCTGGATCTGATCGCGATCATGCTCGACGGCGTGAACATCGCAGAGCACGTGATTGTCGTAGCACTTGGTGTCGACACGAACGGACAAAAGCACGTACTCGGCATCCGTGAAGGTGCGACGGAAAACGCCGCTACTTGCACCGCGCTGCTCACCGATTTACGGTCACGCGGCATGTCGACGGACAAGACAACGCTATTTGTCCTCGACGGTGGCAAGGCATTGCGCAAAGCCGTCGTCGACGTCTTTGGCGAGCGCGCGAAGATCCAACGCTGCCAAGCGCACAAGCTACGCAACGTGCTCGACCAACTGCCGGACTACATGCGTCCGACGGTGAAGTCGACGATGCAACAGGCGTACGCGTGTAACAACGTCGTGCACGCGCGCAAGCTGCTGCAGAATTTATCGCGCACGCTCGGCAAAGATCATCCCAGCGCTGCTGGATCTCTCGACGAGGGTCTCGAAGAAACACTCACCGTGATGGCGATGCGTCTTTCAAAGCCTCTGGAAAGATTTCTCTCGACGACAAATGCCGTCGAGAACCTCATCGGCTCGGTGCGCGACATCGGTCATTGCGTCAAACGCTGGCGTGACGCCGACATGATCGTGCGCTGGACTGCGACCGCTGTGCTCGAAGCCGGAAGCAAATTCCGCCGGATATCAGGCTACAAAGACGTGCCGAATCTTGTCCGCGTGCTGCGCGGTCACGAAACCATTGCGCTGGAGCAAAACATCGCGTAATCAACCAACCGACCGCTGCCGAATTTCAACATCGCGCGGGACATCCCCATGAACGGTCCATCTTCGTGGACCAACGCTACAGATTACAGCACGGGAACGAGCGATCACTGTAATAACTATCCAGTAAACTCTGGGAATCATCAAACAGATTGCACAAGCAATTCCGGAAACCCTGTTCAGCATTCCAATAGCAATTGGGTTGAAATGTATGGCTGCAATCCGGGCCAATTCGCCTTCTATTACCCCAAAGGGACCCCGAATACACCCGATCCTGGGGCTTGGGCAGATTGGTCATACAATGTGTCAGACATATGGGAACACTACGGGTACACGACAATTACGGCGAAGAATTACTAAGAGCAAAAGGTCACCAATGAAAATCTACATCAATGCGTTCATCGTGATTTGTGTCGCTGCGTGTACAACCCGACATACTAGCTCTGGTCCGTCGCAATTGGTAGACGCTGGACATTCGAGCGCGGACGTGACGACGAACACCATAGGAATGGATCCGGAAGCTTTTAGTTCCGGTGTCCCAATCAATACCGCACTACTGTTTCGTGTGGATGTGGCTCCGGCGGTGGCGAAGGCAGATGTAGAAAAGAGTATCGTTGTACGAGCGGCGGGCGGTGGCATCGTGAACGGAGTTTACGGATGGAAAGCGAGCCAGGTCTTGAATGATACGTCTTCGACCCTGACGTTTATTCCACAAACCTCGCTGACCAAAGCTACAGACTATCTGGTATCTGTCACTCCCACTGGCAGTTTTGCTCCCGCGCACGCGCTAGCTGCTCACCTAAAAGCTGGCCCCGACGGCGTATTTCGTGCTGGATTCACAACCGGAAACCATTTGCGCCTTTCGACAATTANNCGGGTCAGTAAAGACGGCTCGAATGTGAACTACCTTCGGTTCGGTTTCAGTGAACCGGCCGATCTCAGATCCATCCTCGATGCTTTAAGCGTGACACAAGGGGGCACGGTCATTGCGGGGGAATTTGTGGATCCTTTGCCAAAGTATCTCGAACTCAATACTCCAACCAAGGAATACCAATATAATTTTTCGACTCCGCCCTCTCTAAACGGCACTTTGACATTCGGTCTCGTCCAAGGAGTTAAAACGCCGAACGGCGACCTTCTCGACCCGTCTTCGCTTGGTTCGATCGCAGCTCCATCGGGGAGCATCAGCGTCGATCTAAACGCGACAAAATTGAACCAGTTGAATCATGCGACATGGCTGTGGCGACCCACGTTGCTTCAATAAACCGAAGGGACAGTTGATGAGTATAAAATCATGTATTCCGGCTATTTTCGGGATTGCGCTCATCTGCACCATGTCAGCCTGTGGAGGAGACGATGTGGATGTCACTGCCGATGCAGGCCAAGATTTGTCCGTCGACGCGACATTGGATGCGGGCCCCGGACCCACTTGCGGAGAAGGAGATATGGGCTGCAAATCTTCTCAGGTCTGCGTGCACCCGTTCTGCGGCTCTTATTCAGACGGCGGTGATTCAATCATCCCGTGTCCGATTCAGCCGGCGCCCTATTGCGTCGACGTTCCCTCGGCCTGTGGCAACAATCCAACCTGCGCGTGCGGCGTCATCCTCCCTGAGGAGTGTTCGGTGGTATGCGATTCGATCATCAATGGTCAAGCCTATTGTCCAACCGGCTTCTGATTCAACTCCGTTCACTTTACACATCTCGCCGAAGTAATAGACGCAACCCCAAGCCCGGACCATCGAGCACCGGTGGGCAGGTCATCGTCCCGTCTCAACTTGTCGTCACCGCCTTTGGCCAGGGTTCAATCTCCCCGCGGAATTCTCACTTGACTTGATGTCCCAGATATGGGACATGTATTCAGATGAGACCTGCGGTCTTTCATTCGAAAGCGCGCGAGATCTTAAGAGGGTTTTCAATCGAAGTTCGGAAAGCGTTTGGAAAGGCGATTCTCGACCTGCAAAAGGGTCATCGGCTCACGATGCCATTGTCACGCCCGATGCGTAGTGTGGCGCCCGGCGTCGAGGAATTGCGGATCAAGGACACGAACGGGATTTATCGCGCCTTCTACTTTGTAAAAGCGAAGTCCGGCATTCTGATTTTCCATTCCTTCACGAAAAAGACACAGAAGACGCCACAGCAGGAAATTGAGATCGGGAAGAAAAGATTGAAGGAGATGCTCGATGAAGAAACGTAAGCGCGTAGTCGCTCGCAGCGCTGTTGAGCTCGCCGAGGTTCTGGGACTCTCCAGGGCTGACGGGATGTAGCTCGATGTGCGCAGCGAGCTAAACGACAAGATCATCGATATTGTGACGCGCGGTTCGTTCACGCATCAGCAGGTTGCGAAACTGGCGCACACCTCGCGCACGCGCGTTACGGCGATGATGAACCGCAACACTGCAGATATCTCGACCGATCTGCTGCTGCGAGTGCTGGCCAGTCTTGGCTATCGAGTGAAGCTGAGCATCTCGCGATTCACGGAAGCACACTCCAGATAGGCTCGAAAGTGTCACCTATGTCTTGTCGTACCCAAATCAGGTCGGTCGAGATGCAACCGAAATGCAACGGCGCAAGGGAATCGGGTGGTAAACGGCGGCACGAGATGGTTTTAAATGGACTCTAAAACCGAGAAGAAACAGTCGCTATCGTTGAACAATCTGTCGCAAGGCCGCGAAGTGCTCAACTTTTAGATTCTGCTTCCACTCGGGTTCAAGTCCCGTCCATCCCGCTGAACCCTTCGAGAGAAATCTCGAGGGGTTTTGTATTTTTAGCTCAAGCCACCTCCTTCTTGCACAGCGGTACGACGGCTGCGTTGCTGTCAGGTTGCTGTAGCCGCCCACGCGCGCCAAGCATCTTGAGCACCCGGCGATCGGGATCGAACTCGCCTTCCACGGCTTCGAGCATCGACTTTGGTAGTTCGCGCATATGCCCGCTGGCCATGTGCACATACCGGAGTGTTTCGTCGATTCGTTTGTGACCCATCCAGGCCATGAGGCGCCACGGATTGACGCTGAACAGTGCCGCGTGGGTGCCGAACGTATGCCGCAGGGCGTGCCAACCGCGCTCAGGGAGTCCCGCCAGTCGGCCGATCCGATAGGCCTGCTGAGCACGGCGCCGGCGATCACCAAAATCGGCCGATCCGATCACCTAGGACTTTGATCACGACGCTGGATCATCGAAATGCTCTTTCCCCTTTTCCCTCATGGCCTTCTGTGGCTTCTTCCGAGTGATCGCCCGCTCCGATTTTGGTGATCGGCGCGTTCCGATTTTGGTGATCGCCATGCTCCGAAACCCGCAGGCCAGGTTCTTCACCTGGTTTTCATCGTGTTTCGCTTGGCCGACCAGATTGCGGATCACCAATCCTTCGCGCACCTGCTCGAGCGATCGAAGCGCGTCGTGCAGCGTTTCGGTCATCGGGATCGTTCGGCGTGTTCGACCCTTCGGAGTGCCAATGATGCCCCGCCGGAACTGCTGGTTGACCGTGATCGTGCGCGCGATCATGTCAACATCTTCGCGCCACCTGAGTCCCTTGACCTTACCCACGCGCAAGCCCGCTTCTCCAGCCAAGCAGGTAGCGGCATACTCCACCGTCCCAGCTTTCTTCGCCGCCCTAAGGATTCTTGCGTACTCCTCCAGTTCCCAATATTCGATCTCGGGTTGCTCAACTTTGAGCAGCCCGACCTTGGGCGCCTTCGGAATCAGCTCGACATCCGCTGCGTAATGCAGCGGCTTCGAAAGGTCGGCGAGGATGTTGTTGACCGTCTTATCGCTCAGCTTTTTTTCGATCAGCGCCGCTCGAAAGCTGGCGATCTGCCCCACGCGGATCTCATCGATTCGCATGTGGCCGAACGCCTCATCGAGGTAATTCTTGAACGATGATTTCTTCGCCTCGACGGTGGACGGCTTGTTCTTGTGACCAATCACCCACTCGCGCCAGTAACGGCCATGGAACCATTCTCTGAAAGTTGGCACCTCCTTCTTGTTGCCGAATGTGCCGTCGAGGATCGACTGCCTCAGTTGCCGCTCAAACTGCTCGGCTCCTCGCAGCGTCTGTACCGGTGCGACTTTTCGCACCGTGACGACCTCGCCGTTCGGCTTTCGTTGCTCCACGTGAACCATGTAGAACTCACGCACCGTACCCGTCTTTGGGTCGCGGCGTTTTTGGCGTCTTACGCTCATCCAAAACTCCTTGGGTTAGCGCAGGACGCGATCTTGGCCTTGAAGCCACCTTAGCACGGCGTCGCGGCTGATGCGGATGGTTCTGCCAAGACGTTTCGCCGGCAGCGCACGACGAGCGAGCGCCTCGTAAATCGTCTTGCGATTGACGCGCAAAAACGCTGCGAGCTCTTCAACGGTCAGGATACAAGGCAACTCATCTTCCTTCGCCATGGCAGTCCCCTTTGGTGATTTCGGTCGTGCACTTTATGCAGCTTTGCGAAAGCGCTCGGTGAAACGCTCCCAGCGCGTTTGATCTTTCGGCGTGGGCCATAGGCGAAGCTCGTCACCCTCGAAGCGCGCAAGGACGGTTTCTTGATCGCGATAGATTGGGCCATTTCGCAAGGAGCGGACAAATCGCTGACTCGCGCCACGTACTTCCCAACGGATGTCCCGCGCATCGAATCCCAGAATGTACTGGTCCGGCGGCAGGCTCCGCGCTGCCTCGCGCTCCGCCGCCTCACGTTTTGCGAACAGTGGAGTCCCGCGCAATGACGGCTCGGTCTTCGACGCTACCCCGAGCATCTGTCCGGTCGCCTCGCCGTCGACTGTCACCGCCACGATCACCCAGTACGGTTCGGGGCGATCGTTTTTTCGCGGCATGAACGGCGTGACTTTCGCGAGATGGAGTTTGTGGATTCGATTCATCAACTGCCAATACGATTCCATTTGCCTGCTCCTGGTTTGAGTTGTCCGTAACTTTTCGCTTGGCGAGTTCGCCTCGCAGTTGGTCTTTTTTAGCGGCGACGAGCGCCGACAGGCCGAGTGGATCGCGATCATGACCGAGTCGTTCGCGGTCACCGCGCACCCACGCGCGCGGCAGCGCTGGGGCAAACGCCGTCTGCGGGCGCACTGGCGCATAGTCGACTTCGACGATCGCGCACTCGGCCGTTCCTTTGATGAGGAGCGCGCGCCCGGTCGGAAGGCGCTTCATGCGATCGGGATGCGCGATGTATTCTTTGACCTCGCGCTCGGAGTACACGCCGGACTTCTCTGGACCGAGAAGCCCGTCTTCGACGAGCTGAGTCGTGCGAGCAACCGCATCGACCGTGCCGGCGAGATTCGCGCAGAACTCAGCGCTCTCGTGATCGATCTGACGGAAGAAGAGCTTGGTGTTCGTGTTTTGAGTGATCGCGCGCATGACGCTTTCGTCGCCGCCGTCTCTGAAATCGAGGGGACTCTGGGAGGCGAGAACTACGCCGATCCCTGCAGAACGGCACTGTGTGATGAGTCCGACAAAGCCCTCGTAGACGGCGTGTCGAGCTTCATCGATGAACAGCGAAAACGAGCAGCTCCGACCGCTCGCGGCCAACTGCCCGGAGATCTGTTTGATGTCTTCGAGCATGAGCCGCGCGATCGACCGGGCGAGTACACTTCGAAGCTGTGAATTGAGTTCGACGTAAACCACGCGGTTTCGGACGAAGACTTCGCGGAAGTCGAGATCAGCATCTGGGCTGCACATGCGCGAGCCGAGCGCGCACAGGTTGTCGAGGTTATGCCGCAACCCCGACGTCTGTTCGTAAAACTTGTTCCAACGTTCCAGGTCTTCATCGAACTTGAAGCGGTCGCTCAGCGCAGCCAACGATGCGGTCAGCGCGTAGCCCTCTTCCGAACCGACGGCCGCACGAACATCTTCGAGGGTAAAGGTTTGGTTTCGACCCGCGAGCGCCGGGATCACTCGAGACAGGACGGCGCGCGCCATCTCGGAGTAGTACGGTTCGCCGGACCAGGTACCGGCCATCATCAAGCGATCGACGAGAATGGCTGGCTTACCTGACGCTGTACCGTTGTAGCTGTGGCACGGCGCATCCTCATCACCGAGGTGCTTGTAGATCAGTCCGCGTCCATCTCCGCCTCGACCTTGTCGAGGTAGCGCTCGATATCATAGGCCGAGTAGTACGTCGCGCCGTCGTTGAGTGTGATCAGGTTGCCTTCGGTTTCCTCGGCGGAAACCCAATCGCTCTTGGCGAGATCCCAGGACTCCGGCACGATGGGCGAGATCCGTAGCAGCTCTGGACGGAGAAGCGCCATGGCTGTCGAAGCAGCGAGCGATAAGAAATGGCTAAGAAGGATGGTTGCAAACACCCTTGACGATTGGACTTAGTACAACTACAATAGTCTTATGAATCCACCGTGCTGGCCGCTTGGAATGGTCAAGCGACTGGCGACGTCTGATGCATTCATTATTTCGCAAACGAGAGCGGCGGATTTTTTCGTCTCCATAGAGGTCGCGAGGGCGACGATCAGCGCGACGATTGGGCGAATGACCGCGATGGATTTTGCGCATACCGTGAAGACACAGATGGACGAGGCTGATGTGTACGGCCCACTGCTAGACGGAAGGCAATGGTACTTGAAATTGACGGTACAGCCGGTGACTCGGCTCATCGTGATCTCGATGCACCCGGCGGAAAAGCCGCTTGAAACGAACCGGGAGCGCCAGGCGAAGAAAGCGAAGGTGCGAAAATGAAGCCGTTTACATGTCCCGAGTGTGGTGGGATGGTGCGACCCATCAAGCGTCGTGGGCGCATGGCGCGCCACTCGACAATGATGATCGAGGTGCCCGAGACAATCAGGATTCCGGAGTGCGACCGGTGCGGAGAACGGTTCATCGATGCTAGAACTGCGAAGGTGATCGATGCTGCGCTCGCCAAAGTGTATCGCGCCGCACTGCATCAGCTGGTACGTCGGGCGATCGAAGTCTTGACCAAGCACGTGGAACAGAAAGACCTTGAGCAGCTACTCGGCCTGTCCCACGGATACCTGTCGCACTTGAAGGCGGGACGGAAGATGCCCAGCCCTGAGCTGGTTGCGCACCTCGGGGTTCTCGCCAAATCACCCGCCAAGCGGGTAGGGGAGCTCAGGGCCTATTGGCATGAGAACGAGCCGTCTCGGCGCACGCGGGCCGCATAACGGGGAAGCTGATGCGGTCGAATGCGGTGGCTTGTCGGTTGCTGTCAGGTTGCTGTCAGGTTGCTGTAAGCCTGCACTTCGAGGCGGTACGGAGCGGGATGGTGCGAAACGGCGAGGGAGCTAGTTTCCGTTAGAGAATCACCGCGATCGGGCCAAGATCGCGTCCTGCAAAGTTTTTCAATAATCGCTCCGGGCAAGTTCAAGTCCCGTCCATCCCGCTGCTAGAGGCTCAGAATCCTTCGCGGATTTTGGGCCTTTTGCTTTTGTGGGCAAAGAGCTGCAACCGTCTTGGTCCGCCGGTGGTCCATCGCGTTGACCCTATCCAGTCGCCCGTCTCGTTCTCCCATCTTGGTCTTCCCTGGCAGACGCCTTGGGCATGACGGGAAGGACAGGCTGAAGTTGAGCAGGAAATGGCGGAGGAGTGGGCGCTGCGGAAGCCGCCTCGTTCTTTGCACGCAGGGCCAGCGTCTCTCGATATTCCCTGGCTTCGGCGAGCTTGGTGACTTGAACCGGGAGGTTCTTCTTGGATGAGAACCCTTCGATTTCCTGCAGAGTTGCGGTGAAGTACTCCTTGTGAACGTTAACCTGATTCACGCGTTTCGAATGAAAGAACCGATGAAGCTCGTTTTCAAGCGCCGGCGCGTCTTCGGAGTAGACCATCGCGTGCACGTCAAACGGGAACGGGACCGAGGCATTGCCCAGTTCCTTCACTCGCTCGACCGGTTCGAGCCGGCGCGTCATACCAATCTTGACCACGTTCTCACCGAATGAACCAACGTTTGAAATAATGTAGACGTGCCCCGATTTGGTGAGTTGAGCCCTGGAGACCGCGCGCTGCTTCATCTCCTGCGCCTCTTGGAGTCTTTCTGCCAATTGGGCGATACGCTCATTCAGTTTGGCGAGCTGCTCCCCTTTAGCTTTCGCGACGTCCGCTCGCGCCTTGTCGAGGGCCTTCTGGAAGCGCGTCTCTTCTGCCTCGGCTTCCTCCTTCGCCTTCTCGAGCTCTCGTTGTGCTTCAGCCTCTTCCCGCATCTGATCTTTGATCCGGCGTTGCTCTTCGACCTCGGCGTGTTTCTTTTCCTCGTATTCGAATTCAAGACGAAGCTCGTCGATCTTCAGGCCGAGATAGTCTTTCGTAAGAGAGATCTGCATCACGCCGCCCAAGTCGTTTATTGCGTCGAACGCCTTCTTGATGCGTTCTTCCATTCGAGTCGCGTTGTTCCACGAAACGCGCGCCACGACCGCATCGCATTCGCCGTTGAACGCCCTTAGCATTAACTTGGTGTACTGCTTTTGCATGCGTGCGCCGTCGCGAGAACTGCCACCCACGTTCCATTGCACCGAACAACTGGCAGCGCTTCCATTGTGGAGTATCGCTTTTTGCTGATCGCGAATTTTGTCGAGATGCTCGCGATACTGATCGGAGGATTGAAAGTCGTAGTGTGGTTTGTAGAGCCCGAACGAGATGTCCTCCAATGATCCTTCGAAACTATCGATCTCGCTTTTCAGTCGATCATAGAGAGCGCGCGCCTCGATATAGGTGCCGTTTAGCGCGTGCGCTTCACCTTTGTTCCTCTCTACCTCTTGTGCGGCTCTCCGAACCTCATCGTGGGCATTGTCTGTGATCACCCGAGCCGCCTCTTTCGCTTTCTGAACCTCGTCGTCAGCGCTGAGAACATCTGCAAAACGGAATCTCAGGGCACGGTATTTTAGAAACAGTGAGACGCAGGCGGTAACCAAGAGTGCGACCACAATGAAGACCACGACAATCGTGACGACCATGTAGAACCCCTCTCCCGTTGATGAACACCTTCGACCGGTCGTTCGACGTTATCAGGGGTTGTCAGACATGATCGACGTATGCTTTCTGCCACATTCTCCGACCAGGTCACTACCTGAGAACAATTTTCTCGACTGAAGGTGGTGGCGCTGGTGGAGAAGATGTTGTTACATGCTTGCCCCTCGGCAAACGCCTTTCTCGACGCGCTCTGTCGCCGCTCGGTACCGATGGGCGGACACGTCACGCGCCTCAGCAAGCTTCTCGACCACTACGGCGCGGCGGAGCTGGACCGCGCCATCGCCGAGACTGTCGAGCGCGGTGCACTCTCAGCAGAGTCGGTCGCTCATGTGCTCGATCAGCGCGCCCGACAAAAGCGCCTTCTGCCACCAGTCGAAGTGGTGTTGCCCGACGATCCTCGTGTGCGTGACCTGCGCGTCACACCGCATGCGCTCAAACCCTACGACGCGCTTTCTTCCCATCCAGAGGTACCCGATGACGACTCCGACAAATCTCAATGATCAGCTCAAGGCACTCGGCCTGCACGGCATCGCCGCTGGGCTCGACGACTTCGTCGCGCTCGCGACCAAGAAACGCTTCGCTCCCGTCGAAATGATCGAACGTATCGCGGCAATTGAAGCGCAGGAGCGCGCCCGGCGCAGTCTTGAGCGCAGGCTTTCGCAAGCTAAGATTGACCGCTTCANNGGTCTCGGCAAAACCATGATCGCCAAAAACATCGCTCAGCAAGCCGCGCTCGCCGGACACTCGGTCCTCTTCGTTTCGGCATCGCAGATGCTACTCGATCTCGGCGGTCAGGACTCGGCGCGTGGGCTCGATCGCCGCCTTCGTCATTATCTCAGTGCGGCGCTGCTCGTCATCGACGAGATCGGCTACCTCTCGTACGACAATCGCAACGCCGACCTGCTCTTCCAAGTGGTTTCTCGTCGCTACGAGAACAAGTCGATCGTCCTCAGCACCAACCTGGCTTTTTCCGATTGGCCAACCATCTTCCCTAATGCTACCTGCGCTACCGCGCTGATCGATCGGCTCGTGCATCACTCCGATGTCGTCGCCGTCGAGGGCGAGAGCTATCGCCGCCGGGAGGCCGAGTCAGATAAGAAGTCACGCCGCAAAAAAGCCGCCGCCTGACCGTCCAAAATTACGCGCTTTCATGTGGTGGCCAACAGGCGATTCGAATTTAGGCCGCGCGACGAGATTTGTGGGACTTTCGAGAAGACTTCCTTTCGGCAGAAAGCGTCAGGTTAAGTCCGAGCACTTCGGAGATTTTGAACAGACTCGACAAGGTTACGCCCTTGTCTGCTGGATCGAGGATCCTGTCGAGCTGCTTACGACTCGTACTCAGGCGCTTGGCGAGCTCGCTCTTCGACAAATGTAGTTCCTCCATCCTGCCGCGAAATCTTTCTGCCAGGATTTTCTTGCGAGCCAGCGCTTCGAATTCCGCTCGCTCATCGAGTTCGTCGAATAGACTTTCTAACGTCGATCCCTTCGGCATTTCACACCTCGCTTTGACGTTTTCGCGCGAGATCCAGCTCGTGCTTGGGCGTCTTCTTGGTTTTCTTCATGAAACCGTGCAGCAGCACCACGTCCGTTTCGTCGATGCAAAACAGAACTCGGTAGATTCCTGCGTCCGTTCTTGTCCGAACTTCGTAGAGTCCTTTGCCGAAACTGTCTACGAGCGGCTTGCTCACGGGCCACATCCGCTGCACCTTCGCGATGTCGGTGCCAATCTCGTGGCGCGTCACTTTGTCCAAAGCTTTGAGCCAATCGCGCACGGGTTCGGCGCCTGTTACACTTCGGAAAAAGCGGCAACGTAAAGTTCGTGATCCATTCACATATGAAGTGTATCAAAAAAGATACACCCGTCAAGCGCCGTGACTGATCATGATAGCGCTAGTTTTTGTCGCGCGGCGCCGGTTGACTACTGGATCTCGACGCTGTCGAGGAGATTCGAGTTGTCCCCCGACGGATCTCCGTTCACGAACTGAATCGTCGTCATCGCCGATGAGGCGGTGAAGTCGAAACTGTACTGCACCCAAGAAGGGGTCATGCCGCCACCGCCGCTATTCGTAAACGGCATCGTCGTGCCATCGACCGTGACGACGACCGTGCTGGTCGACCCGAACAGGCCGCTCGAATCGACGACGTTGCCGATCCAAAAGGTTAGGTGATATTTCGTGCCGGGCGTTGTTTGCACGACCTGCGAAACGCCCGTCGCGCTGCTGCTGAGGCCGGTCAAGTCGACCGATTGGCTGCCCGCCTGCGCCGAGAACGTGAAACCGCTCTCTGAGTACGACGATGAAAGCGGCGCGACGTTCCCCGAAGCGCCGACGACAAGCCAGCCGGGAAAACTGCTGCCGGTCGCGAAGAGCTGATAGCCCGGGACCGTGGGCATTTCGAAGCCGCCGTTGACGATCGAAGCCGGACCGCACGTGCCAGTGCCTTTCATTACGCACGTGCCGGTTTTTGCTCCGCACTCGAGCGTCGGATCATTGTTGCACGGAGCGGCGGGTGACAGGCAGCAGGCCGCGCCCATCGCACCGCACTTGGAGACATCCAAGCATTGGCAGGAGTGGAGCACACACTGCGCGTCGGGAGTCGCATTCATGCAGTAGCCTGCGAACTTGGCACCGGGCGAGGCGGCGGGATCGACGGTGCGCTTGCACCAATTCGTGCACTGTGTCTGATCGCACGAATCGTCCGGCTCCTTGCACACCGTCGCCCAACGCATCACGGCGTCGGTCAGGTCCTTGTCACTGACGTTCGTGGCGAGCGGGAGAAACGGCTGGCCGCCGATGCCCGAATACACCTCGCCTTCGCAGTACCCCATGTTCGTCGTCGCTGTCTGGTGATCGTCGGGAGGTCCGGCGCAGACGAGCGTCTTCGCGTAATCCAGAGGATTGGCGATGACACAGTGATGGCGCAGCGTCCGCTCGAGTCCCATGCAAGCGAGCGTCAAACCATTGATGCAGAGAGAGAAGACCGAAGCCATATCCGAGTTGTATTGAGGGTTGTTCGCGTCCGTGTTGAGGACGGACTCATCGCACTTGTTGTCCCTGAGAATCGCGAGCGAACCGGTTGCGTGCAGCTCCACCGCGGAGAGCCAATCGAAGCAGGCCTTCGAATGCTGGATCTTTTTAATCGGTGATCCCGCGGGCGGGATCAGCTCGTCGTCCTGGGAGCAAAGAAGGTTGCCTTCTTTGTGATGCTCCGACTGCATGTCTTGAAGGTAGTGAAGCGCGTTTGCGGTGCGCTTGTAAACTCTCTCCCACGTCGGGGTGTCGCACGCGATCAGCACAGGAGCATACGGAAGGAGGGGATCGTGGAAGTAGTAAGCTCCGTTCATCTCGAGCTGGTCCGGAATCTCCTTCGCCCAAGCGAGCGTGATGTTGTAGGCCGTCGGAGCATCCAATGAGGATGGGCCCGCGGGACTCGACGAGAAATGACTCCAGTTGCAAACGACGGTGCCCTTGTCGTTTCCGGTCGCGAGGATGTCCGCGAGATTGGTTTGAAAGGGGGGTGCCGTGGCATTGATCGTGTTGATCGCTGGAGGCTGCCGCGGGTCGCTACAATGCCAGTCATCGGGTTCGTTGATCGCCTCTTGGTTGATGCCCATGTACGCGCATCCTTTTCCAAACCCGAGGTGATCGAGTGAGCACGTCGCGACTCCATTCGTGGGAATCTGAAACATCCCTTGCGCCGGCACTCCACCGACGACGGGATTGCCCACGCCCTTTGCGAAGGCGGGGCGCATGGCAACGTTTTGGGCCGCCGCCAGCATCGCTGCGGCGTGCGCAGGCGGATCGCCCGCGACTGCCGGCGATGAAGAGAGGAGAAGGAGGGCGAGGAATGATCCTGGCCAAAGTTTTGAGCGCGCCATTGTCAACCTCCCGGGCTCCACAAGATGCAATGGATCGGGTTTTGATCCCCGTTTGCAGGCACTCCCCATCCGACGATATGGCCGTCCGCCGACATCGCGGAGATGTGCGCGCTGACGAAAGGAGTTTTCGCGTCGTCAACGGGCATCAGATCGACGGGAGGCTGTCCAACTTTGAAAACAACGGGCCGCGTGTCGCCTTTTCCATAGTCGACATTGCCCGCGATCCTGCCGTGCTCGTCGATGCCACGCGCATCGCTCGAGACGGCGCCGGCGGGAAGGCCGAGGTCGACGAGCGCTCCACCCTGCGGCGAAAAGAACGCGTGGCCCTCGCCTGAAGACGTCTCTGCCGCGCCGACCACATCGCCCCGGCTGTTCACCGCGTAAGGGGTGCTGTTCTCGCCGCCGAGCGTGCCGAGATCTTTCATCTGACTTCCCGTGATCGAGAACGCATGCGTCACACTATCCGGTGTCTCGAGGATTCCAATAATATGTCCGGAAGCCCCCGCGACGTAAGCGGCGCTGCTCTGATCCGCCGGGAGCGCAAGGCTCGCCGGCTTTCCGCCTTGAAGAAGGAACGACTGCAGCGCGCCTGTCATACCCATCCCAGCCATCCCGACGATCTCGTGATTTGGGCCGATGCTGCTAGCAACACTCCAGGTGCCGTCGAGTCCTGCAATAGGCGACCACGTCCCTGCCGAATATTGTGCCGCGTGCCGCCCGGTATTGTCTTCGATGTACCCGACAACATCGCCATTATCGGCGATCGCCAGACCGACCGCGATCGATCCGTCCGGCGCGGTTCCAAGGTTCGTTTCTGCCGTCCCCTGAGAAACGACGAAACTGCTGCCGCTGTCGTCGTAACCGATCACTTGAGCGTGGTTGTTCAGAGCTACGCAGCGGCCGGGCCCAAGATCTTTCGCGGTCCACGAGACTGAGCTCGAGCTCTTGTTGCAACCACTCGCGCCGGCACCGATGACGAGGGTTGCGAGAACGCATCCCCGCGCGAAGCGTATCAACTGCAATCTACATGGTACGCGCATGAGGCAGACGTTTATCACGCGGGTCCGGCGACGGGGCAATAATTGCCCACAGGGTCTGAGCGTAAGGCGATTGATGTGCAGAATGGAACGGGCCGCAAAGCAGGAGGGATAGCGAGCTGAGCACGCGATGGTCGGGAACTCAGTATGTGCATTGATAAAGCTTGTATTAAAGATTGCGTTTCAGCATGCGGCGCGCACTGCCCGGCCCTCTGCCCTGGCAAGGTGGGCGGTGAAACGGAGACGCAAGGGGATCAGTCGTCGTTCGGAACGGCATCGATCCCGTCGAAGTCGTGGTGGCGCCAAAGCAGGTCGAGCTGCTCTGCACGGGGCCGCCACGGCATACGGCGGGGCGGCGCGCGAGACGGCAACCGAA
>PLXG01000031.1 GCA_003153195.1 Myxococcales bacterium | reverse complement strand
AATTCCCGACAGGATGACCTGCGCGCCGAGTAGCTTCACCGCTTCGGTGGTCTTGATCAGATGGTCCGCCACTTTGGTGTCGACCACCGGAACCCCGGCGATGTCGAAGATGATCACTTTCGCCTGCTCTTCGACCACTTTGACGAGCACAATCTCCATCAGCTGCTCGGCCCGCAGCGTGTCGACGGTGCCGATGAGCGGCATGAGCAGGATCCGATGGTAGAGCTGGATCACCGGCGTCGACAGCTCGTGAATCGCCGCTTGATGGCGGGCGATGGTGTCGAGGTGCGCGGCGATATAGGTGTCCATCGCCAGCGATTCGTCGAAGCGAACGCGCTTCTGGATGCTCATGAACGCGGCGCGCACCTCCGCTGGGTCGGTGATCTCCTTCGCGAGCCACTTCAAGATGGTGCGCAGATATCGACCGTAAGCGCCAATGTACCATTTGGGCGGCATGCCGATGCGTTCGTGGGCCACCCCGATCCGCAGTCGATCCTTCACATATTCGAGGTCCAAGCGGTCGGTGAACAGTGCAAGGAAGTAGTCCTTCTGTACCTTTTTCACATGGCTGACAGTGGACTCATTAGGAAAGAACCTCCGCGCCTCCGGATGGCCGAGGATGAGCTCGTAGAGATCTTCGACGATTTCGTCCGTGTGTTTGACGGCGAATGGGCGGAGCGCGGCGGTTCGCTTCAGATCCTCGTCGGTGATGTCGAAGAATGCACGACGACTCTGAAGCTCGGTTTCGTCGATCTTCAACCGTTCCATAAACTGCACGTGCCCCATTATTCGGACCCCTCTCAATATTCCTATAACGTCGCTTTTCTATCACAAACTGCAAGGTTTCTCCAAGTGTGACCGAGACCTCCATAAGACCTCCTGATCGCGCTTGACCGTTCCGCTGGCACGCATAAACTACGTGCTCATGCGGAGAGCCGGTGGAATCGAGACCATGGCGCACTTCAGCCGGTTGGCGGCGGCCACCGGAACCGCACATGAAGTCCTTGGGCTGCTCGCCCAAGCGGCGGTCGATTACTTGGCTGCCGATGGAGCAGCGGTCCTGGAGATTGGTCAAGCAGGCGAAGCGGCGGTTGCTAAAGTGGCCCGCGCTCCGGAGCTTGCGGGTCTCAGGTTCGACTTCGAGACCATCGGCCCCGAACTCAGTCAGAATATTCTCGCTGCCTGCCAGGGACAATTCACGCGGACGCGCGTGTTGCCGCTGGTGTCCGACAGCGATCTCTTTGGTGCACTGGTTCTTCTGTTCAAGTCGAAGAAGCGACTCGATCCGTCCCAGAGACAGCTTGCGGCAGGACTCGCGGATCTGGCGGCCGCTGCGCTCGGAAAAGCTTATCGCATCGAGCAGCTAAGCCGCGCCTACGCCGAGCTGAACGCTTCGCGCGAGATCCTGGCGCGCTCGGAGAAATTGCGAGCGCTCGGCGAAATGGCAGCTGGGATTGCACATGATCTCAGGAACATCTTGAGCCCATTGACTGTGTCGGCGGACACGCTGAGCAAAAATTCGCACGACAGCGAGCGCGTTATGCGGGTTGCGCAAATGATCAAACGAGCGGTGAAGCGCGGTGTGGACACGACGGAGAGACTTCGCTTCTTCAGTCGTCAGATGCCAGAAGCGCAACAGATTGTCGATCTGAACGCGCTGGTCGCCGAAGCGGTCGAGCTGTGTCAGCCCAGACTCCGGTCGGGCGGTGCCGCGATTGAGCTGCAGGTTGAAACCACTCAACCGCCGCCGATTCGGGTCGAATCTTCCGAGCTGGTGACGGCGATTTTGAACCTGGTGGTTAACGCCATCGAGGCGATGCCAACCGGCGGAACGATCACCGTCAAGACCGGTGAAGCAGCAGGCGGAGGCTTCGTGCAAGTATCAGATACGGGCCCAGGGCTCTCTCCAGAAGTCGAGCGGCGCATCTTCGAGCCGTTCTTCACCACCAAGGGAGACAATGGTACCGGCCTTGGCCTCGCGATGGTCTATGCGTTTGTGCAGCGCCAGGGCGGAAACATCCAGATCGATTCCCAGCCAGGAAAAGGAGCGGCCTTCACTCTCTGGTTCGCGGACGCGAGCGACATTCATCCGCAACCATTGAGTCAATCACTCTCTCGTGCGTGACACCGAGCGGAGATGGCCGAGAGTCCTAAAGATTCTCGGCCATCTACTTGTCATACGAAAGACCGGCAGTGACCGACCAAAACCGGGAATATCTGGCATCTTTGCCAGACAGTTCTGGGTGAGCAGTTGCTGCCAGGTCTTTTCGCAGACCCACCAATTTGTGGCGTCAATTTGCGTTGGAGTTCTAGGATCCGGTGTTCTGTGTTCGAGCTTCAGCTTTCTATACGCATGAGGAGGATCTGATCGGCCCGGACGGTCCCGGACGAGATCGGAGACTGCGGTGGGCTGAACTTTTGCGGAGAACATTCGCCATCGATNNGCTCGCCGAATTCTCGAGCACCTGCATCTCCCTTCTCGCACCCCGCCGGCGCACGCGATCGATCTTGGTCACCGACACCGATCATGTCATTCTGTCGGCGCTTTCGGCGGAAACCATTGCCGAACGGCTGGGCAGCCAAGGCATCGCAGCAGAAGGGGAGAGTGCATGAACCGCGGGCTACTCATCGTCGTTTCGTCCCCGTCATGGCGTTGGACAGTCACCCGACACTCAATGTGCATCGCAATAATGGCGTTTCCGATGACGCAGAGGGCACGGTTCCCATCGGTGTCAAAGGACAGATTCTGTCTTTTGATGCCCCGGTATACGGCGATGTGATCGAGATCTCCGCGAGCGCGTAGCTGTTTGTCATCGGGCTCCGACATCTGCATGTGGACCCTCATCCGCGAGAAGGCCAGGTCCTGATCTTCTCGTTCAAAACCAGATGATCAATGAGCCGAGCGCCAAGGTCTGCAGCACCCGGATCAGTAGGTATCTGAGGTTCGATCCCTTTCGCTTCGCCTCGGCCTCCCCGCCGATGTTGCCGATTTGTTCGAGCTGCATGCGCAGAGAGGAGAGAATCTGTTCGATGAAGTAGCGCCTTTCTTTCGGACTGAGATACGTTAGTATTCCATTGTCGGCCGCCGAGAAGGCGATGATCGCATTTGAGATGAGCACCGACCGCTGGACGGTGGGTTCGTCGAAGAGTGACTCCACAAGGGTAATCTCGTCGTTTCCATCGTCCATGGACACGACTTAAGCAAGCTCCATACCGATGAGCAGGTCGTTGAATTGGTTTGATCCTGGGCGCTGACACCGGAGCTCAAGGCTCCACCCGTTGCTTCTGGTCCACACCCATGGAGGGGCTATCCGCGCTCGGGCAAGCGGTGCCTTTTAAGAAGCCGGTGAAGATAAACGCGATCGAGCCCAGCGGCCCGTGCAGCGGCGGTGACATTTCCACCAGTGCGCTCGAGCAGAGCACTAAAATAGCTCCGCTCGAATGACTTGCGCGCGGCGCGCCAGTCGGCCGGCGTAGTCGAGGCCTGCGGCTCGGCAGACTGAGCGGCCAAGAGTGGTTCCGATTCGCTACTCGCGAGACTTCGCTCCAGATAGTTGCCGAGCTCACGGACGTTACCAGGCCAGTTGTGCCTGACGAGGTTGGCCATGAATTCTTCGCTGCCGACGAACGAGTCGCTGGAGACGGCCCGCGCGGCCAGAAGGTGCTCGACCAATATCGGAAGATCCTCGCGTCGATCGCGGAGCGGCGGCATTTCGATCTCTAGCACCGCCAGTCGGTAGTAGAGGTCCGAGCGGAAGTTCCGCGCGTTCACTTCCGACCGCAAGTTGCGATTGGTCGCCGCGATGAGGCGAACGTCGACGGGCTGGTACTTATTGCTCCCGAGGCGCTTGATCTCGCGTCGTTCGATCGCCCGTAGGAGCTTCGGCTGAAGCTCCAGGCCCAACTCACCCACTTCGTCGAGGAATAGGGTACCGTCGCGGGCGGCCTCGAAGGCGCCGATCCGTCGTTCATCAGCGCCGGTGAACGCACCCTTTTCGTGTCCGAACAGCTCGCTCTCGAGCAACGTTGCCGCGATCGCACCACAGTCCACGATGACGAAAGCGCCTTGGCTGCGAGAGCTGCGCTGATGGATCGACTCCGCCGCCGCATCCTTGCCAGTGCCGGTCTCGCCGGTGAGCAGCACCGTAGTGTCGCAGGCGGCCGCCTTCTCGAGTTTGGCGAACAGGTTTCGCATGACAGCGGACTGGCCCACGAGTAGGCCGAAGCGGTCGTTCCGGCTGAGTGGAGCCTTGCCCTTTTCGCTCGCGCGCTCAAATTGGAGCTGGGTGCGTCCGACGCTCAGCCTGGCTCCTTCGTGAAGGAACGCTTTGGAGACGGAAACCTGATCAACGAAGGTCCCATTGGTGGAGCCGAGATCGCGAAGCACGGCTCGCTCACCCACCATTGTGATCTCGCAATGGAAGCGGGACACCGAGGGATCGTCGAGCACCAGATCGACGGACTCGTGGGTGCCGATCTCCATGCGCGGCCGGGTCGATCGCACTACCTTTCCCTGAGCGTTGCCGCTCAGGACCCGGACCTGAAATTGATCGAAAAGAGCGTGCTCCCTATCTTCGAGCGAGAGCGTCAGCGTGCCGGTCTGTCGGTCGCTCATGACCGTATTATTCCTCCATATACGCCGACGCCGCAACCAGGGCGAACTCGATCTGATAAGATGCGGGCAGGATATGGCCTCAGCTAAGCAGGTTTCGCTGGCGCTCCTGCTCACTTTACAGGTCGCTCGTGCCGACGAGCTCGGCGCTCGTCCGATCTCGCAGGCAGCGCAAGTCCACTTGAAGAGCGCGGTCGCCGCCTACCGCGGGGCCCGTTATGCCGAGGCTCTGTCCGAGTGCAACCTCGGTCAGGCTATCGAGATGAACGCCGAGTTCCTTTATCTCATGGGCCAATCGGAGCGGATGATGGGCCACTGCGATCAGGCGATCGGCCACTATGAGGCCGCGCTTTCGCTTGCCCGATCTCCCGAGCAGAGAGGTCTGATTCGTGTCCAGATCGAACGCTGCGCTCAGGAGCTCCCACCCAAGCTGCCGACGCCCGCTCCAGGCCCAAAGTTGGAACCGGAGCTCGCTCCGACCTTGCGGCCGCCGAGCCCGCGGGAGGGAGGCGCCCTCATTGTAGACGTCGCACCCGGAAATGCAGGACGGCGGCTCGAAGTTTTCTATCGCACGATGGGCCAGTCGGTCTTTTCCGGAGTCACCGGACAACTTGGCCCGGGTGGTCTTCTGCGAGCGGTCGTGCCCGGATCGCAGGTTCGTGCTCCGAGGCTCGAGTTCTTCGTGCGCGCGCTCAATGAAGAGGGATCTCAGGTCGCCGCGGGGGGCTCTCTTGGACACCCGCTCGAAGTGAGCATTGGACGCAAACCTGTTTACCGAAGGGCGTCATTTTGGGGCGCGATAGGCGGCGTCTTGGCAGCTGGAGTCGTGGCTGCGGCGATCTCAGTGCCGCTCGTCTACGCGCGATCTCACGATGGAGCCCTCATGCTGAACCCACACTGATGACCGAAAGGATGATCATCCGCGTCGTGCTCGTGCTTGCTGGATTGGAGCTCATCACCCAGGCAGGATGTTCGCGTGCCGGGCGGAGATGCACGGAGATGCCCGACTCCGAGCTGGTCAGCGGGGCTGTGTTGGTGCGCTACGACGTCTATCGAGGAAGTCTTTGTCAGAGTCCCGAAGACGCGCTTGATCTCGCATCCAAGGCTGGAGCCCCTTCGCTGTCGAAGAGCGCTCCCCTACCTGGGCCCGCGCCGAAGCTCGATCTCCCCGAAGGAAACGTGACGCTTCTCGTGACCACATTCTCGGATCTCGCGGGCCATGCGCCGCTCGGGATCGGATGCGTCGAAGCGCGCGTCGTGCAAGGAGTGACCGACTGCATCGATCTCGAGCTCGAAGCGGTGCCGCTCGTGTGCGCCGCCGATCAAACAGATTGTCAGATGCAATGCGTCGACCTGACGATCGACCGCCGCAACTGTGGCGCCTGTGGGCTCCTTTGCGTCGGTGATGAAATCTGCGCCGGCGGAAAGTGCGCTTGTTCGGGAGCGCTTACCGACTGCGAAGGTCACTGTGTCGACGCCAGCGTGGATCCGAACAATTGCGGTTCTTGCGGCGGGACCTGCCCGCCGGCGGCGAACTGCGCAAGCGGCATCTGTAGCTGCAACCAGAGCGATTTCACCAACTGCGGCGACGTATGCGTGGACCTGCTCTCCGACAAGAAGCACTGTGGCACTTGCACGAGCTCGTGCTCGGGCGATCTCGTCTGCAATCTGGGAACGAGCTGCATCTGCTCATCGACCGATTGGCCGTGGTTCAATGCCGCCCCCGCGCATCGTCCAGGAAAGCTCAATCTCCACGCGATGGCATACGACGAGCACAATCAGCGGGTGGTCCTGTTCGGGGGGATGTTGTCCTCAGGGGCGACTTCGAGCGACACCTGGCTGTGGGACGGTGTCGACTGGACAAACGCGATGCCGGTTGACCATCCCACTCCCCGGATCGCCCCAGCGATGGCTTACGATCCCAAGAACCAAAACATGGTGCTCTTCGGCGGATTCGATGAAAACGGCAGACAAAATGATACCTGGATCTGGGACGGAAGCGACTGGACGGTTCAACCGATTTCGGCCGGCACTCCGAGCGCCCGTTTTTATCACGCGATGGCCGCCGACAAAAAACGGAACATTGTGATGTTCGGAGGCAGCACCGGCGGAGTCGATCCGAACACCTACGCATGGGACGGCACGGCCTGGAGCATGGTTGCGCAAACCGGCCCGCCTGCCACCCACGGTCAGTCCATGGTCTTCGAGAGCCGGACCAATCGTACCCTCCTGTTTGGAGGCCTTGGCGTGGATCAGACCTGGACCTGGGACGGGAGCAAATGGACTCAGCAGAATCCTGCGGTCCATCCAAGCACGCGCGAATATGGCCTGATGGCGGACGATGTGGCTCATCACGTGGTCGTCCTTTTCGGCGGCGGTAACAGCCTGAACGACACTTGGCTTTGGGACGGCCTCAATTGGGCGCAGAGTGTAATCGCTATCTCGCGCTTTCCGCCCGGAAGGAGCTTTCATGGGCTCGCCTATGACGGCGCCCGCGCGCAGACGGTGCTCTACGGCGGAATGACCCCCATGGGTGCGACCGACGACACTTGGCTCTTTGATCCCTCGAAGGGCCCGACTCCGTGCGGAACCGACTCATGCGTGGCGTTCGACTCGGACTCGCAAAACTGCGGCGGATGCGGGACGAGTTGCCCCACCGATGGAGCGTGCCTGTCGGGCAAGTGCACGAAGGTCGCGGTTTGCGGCGCGGAGGCCGTCGATCTATTCGCCAACGACACGCACTGTGGCGACTGTGGTACCGCTTGCGTGAACGGAAGGGTCTGCCAGGCGGGCGTGTGCAGTTGTCCGGGCGTAACTCCCGGCGTATGCGGCGGCACCTGTGTCGATTTCGCGAGTGACCTCGCGAATTGCGGAAGCTGCGGCAAAGTGTGCTCCTGGGCGTGTGAGCAGGGAATGTGTAGCTGCGACATGGACGGAATCACCGATTGCGGAGACGGCTGTTTCGATCTGCAAAATAGCCCCTCGCGGTGCGGCACTTGCACTCACAGTTGCACCGGTGCGCAAACCTGTGTGAGTGGGATCTGTCAGTAATCATTGAGCCTGGTGGCTCTCTGATCGCCGATCGTCTACAATCGAGTGGTGTCGGCGAGCGTCCCCAATCGATTGGGGAAATACGAAATCCTGCGCCCGCTGGCGCAGGGTGGAATGGCGGAGATCCTGCTCGCCCGAGCAATAGGGATCGAGGGCTTTCACAAACTGTTGGTCGTCAAGCGAGTCCTGCCGCAACTGCTCGCAGAACGTTCTATGGTCGAAATGTTTCTGAACGAAGCACGCCTGGCGGCGACGCTTCAGCACCAAAACATCGTACAGGTCTACGACATCGGTGCGACCGATGGGCAGTACTACTTGACCATGGAGTTTCTCGAGGGCGCGGATCTGTCGAAAGTTCTGCGCGCCTCAACCGAGCTGGGCATGAAGATCCCACTCGAGCACGTGCTCCTGATTATGATCAGCGTGCTTGCGGGTCTGCACTATGCCCACGAAAAGCGTGACGCGGAAGGCCGCTGGCTCCGCATCGTGCATCGCGACGTCTCCCCTCACAACGTGATCGTCACCTATGAGGGTATGACGAAATTGGTCGACTTCGGCATCGCCAAAGCAAGCCAGAGCATCTCGACGACGCGAACCGGAGCGATTCGCGGCAAGGTGCCTTACATGTCGCCCGAACAGTGCCGCTCCGAGGCCCTTGATCAGCGCAGTGATATCTATTCAGCGGCGATTCTTCTTTGGGAGTTGAGCGTACATCGGCGGCTCTTCGAGTCCGAGAGCGAGCTCGAGATCATGAATCGGATCGCCTATCGCGACGCTCCCAAGCCTTCCGATTTCGTGCCCGGTTATCCGCGGGAGCTCGAGGCGATCGTCATGAAGGGCCTCGCGCGCGAGCGCGATGCGCGGTTTCCAACGGCGGCCGAATTCCAGGTGGCGCTCGAGGGGTTCGCACACCAACGCAGCCCGTTCCCATCATCGCGAGGGCTTTCGCAGTTCATGGGTACCCTGTTCCCGGCGTCGGAGCGGCCCTCGTTCAACATCGACTCCGAAGAAGCGGTTGCGCCAGACAGGGGCGCCACGACCGTACTCCGACGGTCGCGCACACCGAAGGGCCGACAAATCTCGATCGGAGTCCGCACGTCGAAAGCACAGGAGTCGCCACGAGTGGTGCGCGCCGTTTGGGTCCTGGCCCTGACCGCGGCAGCGCTCGGAGGCGCCTGGAGGGTGATGCGGTCGCCAATCTCTGTTGGTGCCGCACCATCTGCTGCACCGGCATCATCGGTGGCGCCGGAAGTGGCTGCACGCTCCGCTGTAGTGCCCACGCCTTCAACGCTCGCACCGTCACCGGCGCCCGCCCCGTTCCCGATAACCAGCGCGTCTACCGGGGTCGATGCACCGAGCGTACCGAAACTGCCCCTCGCTCCTCGCGAGAGAAGACTCGCCGCCAAATCGAAGTCTGGAGGCGCGACCGGATCCCGCGGGACGCATGCTCGGCAGCCGGCGCAGACGAAATCCGCGGGCTCGGCCGCGCCGAACCCGACCGGTCCCGACCATCGACTGGATGAGCCACTTTTGCCGCCATAAGCTCTCGAGATCGGCCAGCAGATGGCGAAGGGCTGCCAATGTAGCCCAAAGATCCTTTCCGGTGAAACTTTCCCAGCGCTCCTTGAGCAACTCACTGAAACCTATGCTCAGCACCAACGGTATGCACTTTGCTCACACCGGAGTCGCTCTGCGCCCATGAAAGTCACAGCGCATTGACGGATTTTTTCAGGGGGAAAACCGATGGACTCGAAACGAAGGGCGTTCGGATTGGCTCTTGCGGTGGTTCTCACCAGCTGCGAAGCAGCCTCACATTGGCGGCCACCCGCCGATAGCGGTGGAGCTCCTCCGTCCGATCTAGGAAGCAATCAGGAGAGCGCGACGCGCGACGACGAGTTCGATGGGATAGACGAGGTTCCGCTCGACTCGTAATCGTCTCTTTCGTTCAGCTCACCGGAACCGCCAATAGAGCGGAGGCGGAGGTGTGCGCGCGGCCCTTAGNNTGTTGCTGGATGGATGGTTCGATTTTGCATATCGTTTCCCCTACGCGCCGCGGCCGCGTAGTCTTCACGTTTGAGGACTTCTGACCCTAGACTGGCTTGACGTGTAGGAGGTAATCCGTTCCGCCGTAGTCTAGTAAACCTAATAGTTATAGTATCTTGCGATCTGTCCCGGGCCCCAGGCGCGGTCCAACGATTGCATAGTTACGCGATGAGTGTCCAGCCGCTTACTAATTCTGACTCTGCTGCTTTGGGGGACCGCAGAGGCTAGAAGTCCCGCTCGCCGCGGTCCGCAGGTTCTTCATGTGGCGGACCTAGGGAACACGCCGGAAGTGTTCAGGCGAATTCATCAAGAGCTCGATCGCCAAGGATATCGAGAGCGACGCGTCGTTGTGCGGGAGATTTCGCGTGATCGTGTAGAGACCGCCCGGCGAACTGGTACGGATCGGGACACCAAGTCTCTGGCATGGGACTGGACCAAGTTCGATTCTAACGATGCGACGCGAGCGCAGAGAGGGATTTCTCCCGAACGCATCACATATGGTGTTGACGTGGAGCTCAACCGATCTGCGGTTCAAGGTGGAAGGCGCGACGATGTCGTGAGGAAATCGGGTGGCCACGTCCAAACAGAGTCGTACATGGCTGATCGCGATGCGCCAATGCGGATGGGAACATTCAGGGGGCCAAAGAACGCAATCCTTGTCTACGATCGAAATGGTCTTGAACGGGCTCAGATCAATGACCAAAGACGCTCAGCAGGAGTCGAATTCTGGTTCAAGAAAGCGCCGAGAGAGTCATTGCGAATGATCCTGGTGGGACCTAAGGTACAAGAGCGTAGGTACCACTGACAAAACGAAGGTTGCCCGCGCGGCCCTTGGCACTGTGCCGANNGGCGCTTCTCTTCAGCTCTCTGTTGCTGGATGGATGGTTCGATTTTGCATATCGTTTCTCCTACGCGCGAGGACGGAGCCGAGAAGCAGAGGCGGAACAAATGGAGAAGTCAGCACCCAGGCAAGTCTGGGTCCCGACTCCGCCGCGAACATCGAGACCAACCTTGCTGAGCTCGAACGACGAATCTTCGAGATCTCAGAAACGGAGCAACAGCGCGGACGGGAAGCCGACGAGCGCGCGATCGCGCTGGCCGCACGCCGCGCGGCCGTCGAGGAGAAGCTCGACGCCGCATACGCCGAGATCGATCGGATCGTTCTTTACGGGGGATGATCACAACGAGCTCCTCGTCGAATCTCAACGCGAATAGCCCCGGTCTTTATTCTCTGGCTGAGGGTCGGTTGACCCCCTTTCAGGCAGCTTTGCTAGCCCCCCGGATGACTGGCCGAGAGCGATCCATTGCCATCCAAGTTACTGTAACCATTTACTTGCAATTGCGTACCGCTCTTTTGGATGGGTCGTTTCAATTGGTACCGAACTTGCTCCTCTGAGCGATCGGAGGATCGCGTTATGAAAAAACTGCTCTACTTGGGTGTCGGTGCCGTTCTGACGTTTTCGAGCGCACAGTCTCGCGCAGACTACTCCCAGGGTGTCTCCTCGGTACAAGCCAGTGTCTCGAACGCCTTGGCTAGAAAAGGAATCAAGATCTCCTCCGAGGATGTGCAGACTTCAGTTTCCTCGTCGATACCCGGGGTCGGTTACGGCGAACAAGGCTCATTTCAAATGAGCTGGAAAGTGCGTCTGCCCACGGAGTCCGGCAACCAGGCGGAGATCTCTGGACGCTCGACGGTCAATATCCAAAATCTCGGTACAGTGTCCGACTCAATTTACGGTCGTGACATGAATCGATGGTCTGCTGAAGGCACACAGATTACCAACCTCAACGAATCCGCAAAGACTCTCGTTGCGAAATCCACGGCGGCTAAAGAGAAAGCGGACGCGGTACAAAACGAGATAGAGGCACGAGCACTACAGCAAAGACAAGAGCAGCGAGCTCGAGAACTGAATCAAGCGCAGGAAACGAAAGCGCGAGAGACCCAGCATCAGGCGATGTTGAATGGGTTACATCAAAAGGCCCAAGCTCAATTTCTCAGCGAATTGGCCGCGCGCGGAGCCGAATTTGTTCCCGCGATCAAGCGGGTTGAAACCGGCAACGGCGGCGAGATCGCCTTGCAAACCGCTGGACCGTTCAAGCTCGGCAAAACCTGGGTTTCGGCGAGAAGTGAATTTGCGGTGCAAAGTAGCGGCGAGGGTCGGCAGCTTGGAGCCATGAACGTGAAGCTCAGTCCCGAAACGGTCGGCCTCTTTGGAAAGCTGAAAGCGCGCATGGCAGCACGGGCGGCAACCAAAGCGGGTCGGTAACGATTAGAGAACCGTATGGTTCGATCACTCGTATCGCCAGATGAGAGTCCTGCTGAGAAGACTGCCTAAGTGACCGTCCGCGCCTGCTGCCAGACGGGGATGGGCTC
>PLXG01000147.1:1376-4624 GCA_003153195.1 Myxococcales bacterium | reverse complement strand
CGAAGCCGGGCGCCTTGACCGCCACACACGCGAGCACAAGGTAACGCTCGTTGTCAGCCGGTTCTTCCCGGGTGGAGCAGGAGCAGCTGAAGCACCTGAATCATCGAGCGGTCTTCCGCGCGCCGATCAGGTACCCGATGAGCGAGATCATCGGATGAACGGCCAAGACAAGCAGAATGCTGATCGCGATCATCAAGAGGGTAGGCCGAATCCAAAAGAGCAAGAGCGGCCAGGTGATGCTCAACAGATCAAGCTGATCCCAAAGGTAGAATACCAGGCGCCTGAAGCCACGCCCGGTCGCGCCCGGTGCAATTCCAATTTGACGTTTCACGAATGAATTCGGTAGCTCACCAAGGGCGTTTCCACAGCCAATCGCCAGTCCAAGGAGCAGTGGGTTTGCCTGTGCATAGTCGATCAACGCTAGATGAAGGACATACTTGCCCAAGACGTACTTCTGAACGAGTACCGCGAAGATGCTTCCGAGCACTGCGGTGATGACGCCCCGCCAAGTCTTGTTGTCCCCAAACAGCCTCTTTCCGCGACACCTCATTCCGCCGTCGATGGGTCGTCTTAGACTCGGCAGCAAATCGAAACGCAGCACCACGCCGGAAACTGCAGCGGCCACGAGCAAGGGTGAGAAGAGATAGAATGTTTGCCCGGCTGTGAAGAGGATCCGGTTGATCATTCGGCCGGCTGTTCGAGATCGACCCTGGGCGGGATCGGCGAAAGCCCGACCAGCAGTCGGCGGGCCAGCTCGACGAAGTCCGCTGCAGTGAGCATACCCGCGATTCGCTCGTCGGCGTCGATCACCGGCAAAGAGCCAATCTTCTCGGCAAGGAGGATCTCCGCTGCTTTGTGGACTGGCGTATCGAGTCCAATCGTGTGAACCGGATGCCGCATGATATCCACGACACGCAAGCCTGCGCGCGTACCACGTGCTGCACGTTCGAGATCGAGGGCGACGAGAAGGTCCGAGCGCGATACGATCCCAATGGTCCGATCTCGCTCATCCACCACGGGCAAGTGCCGTACCCTCGACGATTCCATCGTAGCTGCCGCATCCGCGAGCGAACAGTGGGACTCGATCAAGATGGGTGGAGTATTCATCAAGTCTTTCACGCGCAATGTCATCATTGGCCTCTCCTATCCGTGGGTGATCGCGTTGCGATCGTACTCGTCACCCGATCGATAGTGTTCGAAGAACTCCCGCAAACGAACGACTCGCTCGGGGTGTGCCCCAGAAGCCTGCAGTCCGAGCGAAACGCCATAGTAGTGTGACGCCGAAAGCGTCAGTCCAAAGATAGCGCAGTCCATTTGGCCAAATCTTTTCCTCCTCCATCCACTTCAGCTTGTGGACAACGTAGGCGACTCGGTCACGCATAAGAGAGCATGTTTCAAGATATGGGCCGGCCGCCCTGTTCCGTTCCGTGACGACTGTTCGCGCAATTCCTGCGTCGAACCGAGCGACTGCCGAACAATCTGCGGTACTTTCGATAATTGACTCGCGGTGGAGATTGGCACGCCAAATGTAGTGGCCAATCAGATATGGACACTTATCGAGTGCAGCGCGAACAGATGGTTGAAGATCAGATCGCTCGCCGTGGAATTCGCGACCCCGATGTGCTCGAGGCCATGCGTTCCGTGCCGCGCGAATTGTTCGTGCCTGAGCGCCAGGCAGAGTTCGTCTACGAAGACTCGCCGCTCCCGATCGAAGAGGGGCAGACGATCTCACAACCCTACATCGTCGCGCTGATGACCGAGGCGCTCGAGCTTTCCAAACAGAATCGCGTGCTCGAAGTCGGTACTGGCTCAGGTTACGCTGCCGCGGTCCTCGCGCACATCGCAGCCGAAGTCTACACCATCGAGCGACATCCCACCTTGGCGGAGAGTGCGAAGAATCGCCTGGCGCAAGCCGGCTATCAGAATGTGTCTGTCCGTGCCGGAGATGGTACTCTCGGTTGGCCGGAAAAAGCGCCATTCGATGCGATCGTGGTTGCCGCTGGCGGCCCCAGCGTTCCTCCTGCACTTCTGGACCAGCTGGCCATTGGGGGGCGTTTGGTCATTCCGATCGGCAAAGAGTTGCGCCTTCAGCGATTGATTCGAGTCACCCGCACCAGTCACGAGAATTTCACCACCGACGATCTCGGCGGTGTGCAGTTCGTTCCGCTCATCGGCGCAGCCGGCTTCGCGGGGCCTCCACCAAGGATTTCGGTTTCGGGTGAACGAACGATCGCACACCTGATCGCGGAGACCGCCGAACCTATCGACGACATCGAGAGCACGCCTTTGGCTCCGCTACTCAATCGGATCGGCGACGCATCGCTAGTGCTGATCGGTGAAGCCACCCACGGAACTTCCGAATTTTACCGTATGAGAGCGCGCATCACCCGTGAACTCATCCTGCGCCACGGCTTCCGAGCGGTGGCCATCGAGGGGTATTGGCCCGACGCGGCGCGAATTGACCGCTACGTACGCAACCTTCCACCCTCGAAGCAAGCCTGGCGTGCATTCAATCGCTTCCCCACTTGGATGTGGCGCAACGCGGAAGTGCGCGAGTTCGTCGAGTGGCTGCGAGAATACAATCTTCAGTTGCGCGATTCGGAGGCCCGCGTGCGCTTCTGCGGGCTCGATCTGTACAGCCTCTACACTTCGGCCGCCGCAGTGATCGAATATCTCGAGCGAGTCGATCCGCCGTCTGCCGAGCTCGCACGTTTGCGCTACGGATGCCTGACTCCCTGGCAGCAGGCGCCAGAAATCTACGGCCGCGCCGCGCTCACCGGAAGGTATCAGCAATGTGAACGCGAGATCGTGGCGATGCTTCGCGATCTATTGCAGAAACGAATCGAGTACGTCGCGCGCGACGGCGAACACTACTTTGACGCCTTGCAAAACGCGCGAGTAGTGACAAACGCGGAGCGTTACTATCGCGTGATGTACTACGGATCTCGAGAGTCGTGGAACCTGCGCGATCAGCACATGTTCGATACGCTTGTCTCTTTGCGCAGCTTCATGGGCTCCGGCGCGAAGGTGGTCGTCTGGGAGCACAACTCTCACGTGGGCGACGCCGCCGCGACCGAGATGGGAGTGCGCGGCGAACACAACGTAGGAAACCTCTGCCGACGGCAGTTTGGCGAGGACGCCTATTTAATCGGGTGCGGCACCGATCACGGCGAAGTCGCCGCAGCCAATAAATGGGACGATCCGATGGAGGTCATGCGGGTTCGGCCGGCGCATGCCGAAAGCTACGA
>PLXG01000147.1:0-1259 GCA_003153195.1 Myxococcales bacterium | reverse complement strand
GTATGCCCGAGACCTATCCGTTCGGACTTTGAGGATCGACATGACCGAACTTGAGCTGTATGAGCAGGTTGCTTTGTGTGGCGGACTCACGAGCGAGATCGAGACCGCACGGGTAACGCGTGCGGTACTTGCCAGCTTAGCGGAGACTCTCAGTTGGTCCGAAGCGGAAGCGATCGCCGACGAGCTGCCTCCCACGGTCGCGCCTGCGCTTCATGTTGCAAAGCATGGGCAGCGCCTCGATTGCAGAGAGTTGGCGGAACGCGTAGCCGAACGCGAAGGAGTCGACTGGGGTTTCGCCGTCGAACACCTACAGAGTGTGTGCCGGGTTCTCGGCGAGATTCTATCGCCGACGGTTCGCGAGCGGCTCGAACGCACGCTTCCTCCGACGATCGCCTCATTGTTTGATCCTCGCCAGAAATCCGAACCACCGACACTGTCTGGCCGTCGCGGAAGGGATCTCGCCACCGGACGTCCAGGCAGCTCGCACCCGCTCAGCGAGGCGCGGGTCGATTCGGCCCAAAGCGACTCCGTCGCGCGTGACGACAACCCACACGCAGACACGAAGATCTCGAGCAGCCAGGGCATGACTCAAGAACGCGAACACGAAGACCTCGCCGAGGGGAAGCCTGGATCTGAAAGGCCGCTCGCGCGCAAAGGTGATAAGTGAAAAAAAGAATCGGAGTGATCGCCGTCGTCAGCATGTTTCTGCTTCCGTCCGCGAGTCGGAGCGAGGAGCGCCATCTGCCCGCGCCGCTGCTCTCCAAGTCGGTGCGAAAAGTAATCCGCGCGCGCATGGCGCATCACGGCCAGGAAATGTCGAAGCTGATGTGGGCAGTAGTGTTTCTCGACTATTCCGGTGTTGAACAGGCTGCCTCCAGAATTCCGAACCCGGCCCTTCTTCAGAAGGATTTGCAGCGAGATGCGACCGATCTGAATTTCACATTCCCCGA
This sequence comes from Myxococcales bacterium, assembly GCA_003153195.1. Taxonomy (GTDB): domain Bacteria; phylum Myxococcota_A; class Polyangia; order Palsa-1104; family Palsa-1104; genus PALSA-1153. The sequence continues at coordinate 309 of PLXG01000147.1, read as the reverse complement.
CCGATTCTTCGACTTACTGATGGAGCTCACGGAACGCAGCACCAAAGTCGCCGAAGCTGCCGCGAAACACGATGGNNCGAGGGAGAGATCTTCCAGGCAGCATCGCAGGGGTCGAGTATCTCCGTCTCGGCGGGATCGTCAGCGGGTGATGATTCGTGGCTAGACCCTCTCGAATCCACCGTTGATCCTGCTGCACGGCGGGCCACCAACGTGCGGCCACTTAAGTCTCGACAACAATCGGCACGCCGACCTGTGCAAGCGACGGGTGTAAATAAGCACGCCCAGCGATGTCGCAAGGCGGAGGCGTTG
>PLXG01000117.1 GCA_003153195.1 Myxococcales bacterium | reverse complement strand
ATCACCCACGACATCGCATCGGCGCTGGAAGTGTCGGACCGAATCGCGCTAGTGGCCGACGGAAAACTCCAACTGATGACCGACGCCGAAGAAGCACGTCGGAGCCCTCCTGCGAAGCTGGAAGCATTCATGCGTGGTGAGGAGAAATTATAGATGAGCACAAAAGCGGAAGAGCGTGAGTCGTTTCTCGAAGTAAAGGTCGGCATCTTCGTGCTGGCGGTGCTGGCCATCGGGCTGAGCGTGCTGTTCGTCCTCGGACAGAAGAAGCACGTCTTCGAGCCGCGCGTGCGCGTGCACGCCTTCTTCTCCGACGTCCAGGGACTCTCCGAGGGCGCACCGGTGCGGCTGTCCGGCATCAACATCGGCACGGTTACCAGGCTCTCCTTCGTGGCGCGCTCCGAAAATCGCGACCATCCGGTGATCGACGTCGAGCTTCAGCTCAGCCGGCGAATGCTCGAACGCGTCGACGATCAAGCGGTGGCGCGAATCGATTCGCAGGGGCTACTGGGCGACAAGATCATCTCGATCACCTCGGGTTTGGGCACGCCCGTGGCTGCGGGGGCGACGCTCAAGAGCNNATGGCAACGTCGTCGACAAAGCCAATCAAGTGGCGGAAGGCGCGCAAAAGCTGGTGGATGGGATCTCCGATCCGAAATCGATCGCCAACCTGCGCGCGTCGCTGGCGTCAACGCAAAAGCTCTTGCACGCCACCGCCGAAGGCGATGGGCTCATGCACTCACTCTTCTACGATCGCGCCACCGCCCACACGCTTGGGGATCTGATCGGCCACACCGATCGAATCGCCAGCGAGCTGGCTAGCGCGATTCATCATGTCGACGGAGTGCTCGGCGCTACCGACAAGGACGGCCAACAGCTGATCAACAATTTATCGCGAGCCAGTCGCAATCTCGGCGAGGTGGCGGGCACACTTCACACCGCGCAGCTGGTGCCCAACCTCGATCGCGCGGCGCAGCAGATCGGCGAGCTGGTGTCGTACATGCGATCGGGACAGGGCACGCTCGGTGCGCTTCTGATCGATCCCACTGCGTACGAACAGCTGGTCACCATTCTCGGCGGCGTGGAGCGCTCAAGGCTGCTGCGTGCGGCGGTCCGTTACGCCATTGCCAAGTCGGAAGTGAAGCAGGCGATTCCAGATCCACCGCCGATTGCGGTGAAAGCCGCGCGCTAGTTTTCTGGCTGCACGGCAGGATCTACTTTTTCTTCGCCAGGGCATTTTGAGCAACCGCGGCCTTTATGAGCGCCTTGAACGCGCCTGCGGTGACAGTCTCCCCTTCGTGGATGTCGAGCGCCCTTCGCGTGTTGCCTTCCAAGCTGGAATTGAAGAGGCCCGAAGGATCTGGGATCTTGGCCCCTCGAGCGAACGTGAGCTTCACGACCTCCTTGTACGACTCCCCGGTGCAGACAATCCCGTGGTGCGACCAGACCGGAGTGCCCATCCACTTCCACTCCTCGATCATCTCGGGATCGGCGTCCAGGATCAGCGCTCGCATGCGGGCCAGAGTTTCCCCGCGCCACCCTACCAGGTCGCGGATCCGCTGGTCGATGAGGCGGGAAGCGGGTTTCCCGGTCGCTTGCTCATTCTGTTTCTGCGTCGCGACCTTGTTGGGAGCAGGAGCGGCTGTCGCAACCTTCTTCTTGGGGTTCTTGTTCACGGCGGTCCTTTCGTTGGGAATGGAATTTCGCGGTTCCGGTTCGGTGAGACCGTGATCGTCCTGGTTCCCGTTTCACTCTCTCGATTACGAGCTGGTTTTAGCTGCGCTCGGCCCAAAGGTGCTCGAAACATCCAGCAAGGCGACCGCATCCGGCTTGAGATTCATAGGACCACCAGGAAATTGGCGGTCCTTCAGTGCCATAACCGACTCGCGACTCTCCCAGACCGAGACCGACAAGTACTTCCCCGTCTGAGCATCCTGGGCGTGGTAGCCCGTAATCATGCCTGGTTGGCAGCCCATCCACCGGCAAAACTCGGCGTACTTGATGGGATCCACATCGGGCTTCGTATTGAACGTCGCAATACGCATCACCATGAACATCCTCCAGGTCGGCTGACAAGCGATCTTTCGGTTCTATCAAGTCCGGTTGCGGTAGCGATCCTCGAACGCCGCCACGGTAGCACGTACGCGAGCGAGCGAGCGGGCGACCTGCGGCCTGGTCCATGCCGACGCGATCGAACATGTCAGACAAATTAATCCGATCACCAGAACACTAGTACGTGCATGAGCGGAATCATCGCTGACGTCGACTAGCACCCGCATTCATCCCATCTTCGCAGTGAAAGACCTACTGAGTAACAAACGACGCCGACTCGCACTCTCGACGGAGAATTGCTGCGGATTTAGACCACGACGGCATTTACGCCGGCGCCCGTAAATGTTTACTCGACTACCCATTCCAGCGGCACTGATCGCGAATCGTGACAATCGCGCGGCTGCATACATGCAGTTCATTTTTTTCAAATTCGTCCTCGGCATTACAACTCCCGAGCACAAAGTTCGTTTTCGTTGACACTCCAATTCGCGACGCCCTACTGTGAGCCGAACAGGAGTGTGATGTTTTCTTCGAAAGCAGACTTGGGATTCGGCGATCAGATTGGGCGCTATCGCCTGGTTGCCGAGATCGCCCGTGGTGGAATGGGAGTCGTCTATCTGGCGGCGGCCTCGGGACCTGCCGGCTTCAGCCGACTGACCGCGCTCAAACAGCTGCGCCCTGAGTTTGTGGAGAACACCGGCTTGCTCACTATGTTTTTGGAGGAAGCACGCTTGGCGGCTCGACTCAGCCACCCGCACATCGTCCAAACGAGCGACGTCGACATCCACGAAGATCAATATTTCCTCGTCATGGAATACTTGGAGGGACGCTCATTTCATCGCATCAAACAGCGCCTCGCTGACAAGGGCGGGTTTCCCTTGAACATGGGAATCTCGGTATTGCGGGATGTGCTGGACGCGCTCGACTACGCGCACGGACTTGCCGGCACCGATGGAACACCCATTGGTTTTGTGCACCGCGATGTCAGTCCGCAAAACATCTTCATCACTTTCGACGGACATACCAAAGTGATCGACTTCGGCATCTCCAAAGCGCGCGACTCGTCGGTCGAGACCAAGATCGGAGTTCTCAAAGGGCGCACCAGCTACATGGCACCCGAACAGCTCGAGAGCGGCGCCGAGCCGCGCAGTGATCTCTTCGCGGTGGGAGCGATCCTATTCGAGCTGGTGACGGGACAGCCCCTCTGGCACGGATTGAACGAGATGGAGATCTTGGGACAGCTGGCGCGTGGCCAGGTCCCCCCCGTGAAAGTGGTCCGCTCCGATTTACCGCCGGCGCTCATCGAGATCTGCCGAATCGCGCTGAGCGCACGAGTCGAAGATCGTTTTGCGAGCGCCAAAGAGATGCGCGACGCGCTCGACGACTATCTTTGGTCGACCGGTGGCGATCCGCAAATGCGCGACATCGCCGAGCTGCTCGCCAAGGAATTCAGCATTGAGAGAGCGAACGCTCAAAACCAGATCAAGCAAAGCCTGGCCCGTCTGCAAAACGGCGAGGCAGGTCCACTCGAGCGCATCGGAAGCGGCGTGCTTCCGGTCGATCGCACGCGGGCGTCGGACAAGCATCCCGTCAGTGCCACCGCGCAGACCATCTTTGATGCACCCACGGTCGCCGGCGCTCCCGCGCCAAAGAGATCGCAAAAAGAACGTCTCCGTCGGAAAACCCTGGCACTTGGCGCTACGGTCGTGCTTTTCGCCGGCGTGGTGGGCGCACTATCGCAACGCGGTGCAGGTGAAGCGGGTGCGGCGCTATCGCCGCTTCGCTCATCGGCGGTTGCGTCCGAAACGCACATCGAAGCGGTCCAGGCTCAGCGAGAAGCGATCCAGGCTCAGCTCGATGACATTCCCAGCGCGGCACGTCCAGTCGATACCATCCTCCTTTCGATCTCGGCTACGCCTGCGTCCGCCAAGATTTTTGTCGACGGAGACGCGATGCCGACCAATCCGTTCGTGGCCCATTTTCCGCGCAGCATCGTGATGCGGCGCATTCGGGTGACCGCATCCGGTTTTCAGAGCAAAGAGAGTCTGGTCAGCTTCACCGATAACGTGATGCTCGATTTGAGCTTGCGATCGGTCACGCACGATTCCTCGAGAAAGCGAGAATCGACGCCGACTCACGAGTCACCTTACGTCGCCCGGTTCGCTCCGCCTCAGGCTGCGCCCACGCCGGCGACACCACTCCCGAGCTATTCGCGTCCGTCCGACATCGTTCCGAGAAAGGTCTCGGACGGGCCGCATCGTCGTCCGATCGACGCGCGTAATCCTTATGGGGAGGCCAACTGATGAGGTGGATAGTGAAACTCGCGATTTTCACGTTCGCTCTCGCCATTGCGATCGGCGCGGCGGCGGCCGATGAAGCGAGCGGCGAAGCCGGAAAGCACTTTCAACGCGGCGTGGATCTCTACACCGAAGGTGACTATCGCGGCGCGTTGGTCGAATTCAAGAAGGCGTACACCCTGGTGCCGCGGGCCAGCGTGCTCTACGACATCGGCGAGGCTTCGTATCAGCTTCAAGACTACGCCGCCGCGCTCAAGTCGTTCGAGCGGTTCCTGGCCGAGACCGGGCCGAACGCGAATCATCGAGCGGAAGTTGAGTACACCGTCGAGGTCTTACGCGCACGAATCGGCCGAATCGTGCTCTCGACCAATGGGCGCGGCTGCGAGGTCTCTATCGACGACCAATCGGTGGGGGTGACTCCACTCTTCGATCCGCTGCCGGTCTCCATCGGCATGCGACGGATCGCAGTCAACTGCCCCGCGCGCCCGGTCGAAGTTCGGCGCGTCGAGGTAGCGACCGGCGACACAGTGCGGGTCGACGTTCACTTTGGCGCGCCGCCCGCTCCATCGGTCCTGCCCAGCTTCGCGATACCCGCTGCAGCGCCGCGAGATCCAACCTCCGCGCGCAAGCCACTTCTGGCGGCGTGGATCAGCAGCGCCTTACTCGCGGCCGCCGCGATTGGCACTGGCACCTCCGCGCTCGTGGAATCGTCCGAACTCGGTGCGCTCAAGCGACAGTTTCCCGTACAGCACGCCACCCTGGATCAGAAGGCAACGCTCGACACCGGACTTTCGATTACCACCGACGTGCTGATCGCTGCCACCGTCGCGGTCGTGGCCATCTCGACCTACTACACGGTCAAGTATCGGCGAGAAAAATCGTTCCCACGCAAGTTGGTGTTCAGTGGGACTTCACTCGGAGGCGCCTTTTAGGCGAGTCATGACCATGAACCTGATCGCGCATAGAATGATGCAAGCGGTGATGTCGTCTCTGATCATCGTGAGCGGCTGTTCGATGTTGACCGATCGAACCGCGGTGCAGTGTCAGACCGACGCCGATTGTGTACACTTTGGCGGTCACCCCTTTTGCGAAAATCACGTCTGCGTCGTTTCAGGCCTCGGCCCGAAGAATTGCGTCATCGGTGCGCCGTCCAGTCAGTCGGACTATCTCAATGCCTGCTCGACCGCGGCATGCGTGCCGTTCGACAATTGTGCGCGCCTCGGTTTGTGCGATACCAACCTCGCGCTGCCGGACACCATCGATCCGCAAAACGCCGCCATTCCGCCGCTCGTCAACCCAGTGACTACACCGACGACAATGTGCACCGATGGAAATCCCAACGTGATCTACATGTACGGAACGTCCGACTTCGCACCGATGTTGCGGGCGGTCCAGCCTCTGCTCAACGCAAACAGTCCGGCCTATCGAGCGATCTATCAGAACGCGTCGTCCTGCGCGGGTGTGGCATCGGTCTTCGATTCGACCAAGCGACTGATGAGCAATCCGGCGCCGAATGCTGCCCCGACCTACGCATTTTATTTCGACGAAAATGGAATACAGGTCAACTGCCTGCTCGCGAGCGGCGGAAACACCATCGATATCGGAGTCTCGAACCTGTTCTCCTCGACTTGCAACACTGCCACCACCTCTTACGTTTCGGGATCGACCGTAAGCGATTACACCGGACCGGTGGTCCCGTTCGTTCTTTCGGTGCCGTCGGCATCGAGCCAAGTTTCGGTGAGCGCCGAGGCTTTGCATCTGGTTTTCGGCCGCGGCGGACAGGGCCAGGACAGCGATGGAGATGCTTCGCCGTGGACCGACCCGACCTATTATTTCATTCGCAACTCTGGCGCAGGTTCGACCGTTCTCACTTCGCTTCTGATTGGCGTTCCCAAGGCCAAGTTTTGGGGAATCGACCGGCTTTCGACGGACAACTTGCGCGACTCCATGTTGGCTTCAGCGGCCGCCGATCCATCGATCGGCATTCTCTCGATCGACTACGCCGACAAGAACCGCGGGAACTTACGCAGTTTGTATTTGCAGTCCGCCGGGCAACAGTGCGGTTACACGCCGGATTCGAACCAAAACTCATTCGACAAGCTGAACGTCCGCGACGGTCACTATCCACTTTGGGGATACGTTCACTTTTTCACGCCCATCGGCGCCGGTGGAGTTCCCTCGGATGCCGCCAAAGCGGTGGTGACCCGCTTTTCGGTGTCGCGCCTGGACCAGGGCCTCGTCGATGACATCATCGCCGCGTCGCTGATTCCCCGGTGCGCGATGAAAGTGGTTCGCGAAAACGAAATTTCCGACTTCGCGCCGCAGACTGGATTGCAGTGCGGCTGCTACTTCGATTTCAAGACGACGGGGCAAGGCAGCGCGAGCTGCAAACCCTGCCAGTCATCATCGGACTGTCCGGTCAATCGTTCCGCCTGCAACTACGGTTTTTGTGAGCTGAACTAGGAGCCAACCGGCTCAACCGTAGTTGCTCGAAGGGACTGCCGCACAACTGCTCGCCATGTCGGCGAGATGGAGGAACCTATGCGTTCGCAAGGGACTGCTATTTCTGCGCCCGGAATCAACCGAATCAACGGCTTCGTTCGCAAACATTTCGTTCATCTCATTTCGCTGGTCTCATTGTTCGCCTTCCTTACGCCCGGCGTGTCGCAGTCGGTGCGCGCGCACAAGTTATGGAGCGGGCGAATCGACGCTTCGGGCGCTTCGCTGTTCCTAATGATGCTCTCGGCCTCAATGCAGTGCGGCTTCGGCGCATTTCGCAGCGTGGTCGCGCGCCCGAAGGCACTCCTCATTTGCCTTCTCCAGTTCTTTATCGTGCTGCCGATCAGTTGCTGGCTTTTCGGCCAACTCTGCGTGCCGCTTTTAGGACATGCGCTCGGTGAGCCGATCCAGATCGGACTCGATCTGGTGGTGCTCATGCCAGTTGCCGCGACTTCGAGTATTTGGGTGCGCGACACCAAAGGAGACATCGAGCTCCTGGTCGGGCTAGTGCTCATCACCATGTCGCTCGGAACCCTCACCGCGCCCACCTACCTGCATTTTATGAGTGGCCTAGGGACCAACTCGATCGTGATTCCACGCGCGCTCATGCTTCACCAATTGATGGTCGGTGTCCTTCTCCCGCTGGTACTCGGCGTGATGTTGAACCACCTCTTGCGCAAACATCTGGCGCGCATTCAGCCCTACTTCACGATCATGGGAAGCACTGGACTTTTCATGGCGGTGTTTCTCAACGTGGGCACCGCCTCTCCTCTGCTGCGGCAGTTTTCAGCTCCGCAGTTGGTGTCGGCGATGCTGCTCATTTTGGCGGTGAATCTGGCCAACTTCATTTTGGGTGCGGCGATCGGTCGAGTCGCGGGACTCGGCCGCAAACACCAGGTGACTTGCGAGTTTTCCAGCGGAATGCGCTCGAACGGGACCGCGTTGGTGGTGGGGTTGGCCTCATTTCCGAGCGCACCGCTGGTGGTGGTCCCGGCGGCCATCTACATCATCTTCCAACATCTCCTGGCGGGCATCGTGAAGTCGCGGCTTTTGGCTCGCTTCGGCAATGAGGAGACCGTCACCGTGTGGGACGAAACCGCGCGGATCAGAACCGCCGCGTGAGGTCGACATCTCGTTGGATCGCGGTCGCGGCCTTGGTGGCCGCACTCCTTTCGTCTGCTGCGCGAGCGCAAGCGGTTTCGCCTTCCGATGCCAAAGTGGCGCCGTCGACTGCGGCCGTTTCGCCACGCGAGGTTGCGCTCGAACGTCGACTCGACGAGCTCGAACAGCGCCAACGACTCCTCGAGCAAAAGCTCGAACTCGAACGCAGCTCGCACGATGTGCTCGCCAAAGAGCCGCCTCGCGTAAGCATCGGCCCGCGAGGATTTGCCATCGAATCTGCCGACGGGGCGTTTCAACTTCGCATTCGCGGACTGTTTCAGGCCGACGGGCGCGCCTATCTGGCCAATCCCGCCATCTCGGCCAGCGATACATTTCTGATCCGCCGAGCGATGCCAATTCTGGAGGCGAGGCTCTTCAAGATCGTCGACCTTCGCTTCATGCCCGATTTTGGGCAGGGCAAGTTGGTGCTGTACGACGCGTACATCGATATCCATCCGTTTTCCTGGCTGCGAATCCGCGGCGGAAAGTTCAATCCTGGAATTGGGCTCGAGCGTCTCCAGTGCATGGCGAACTTGACGTTCGTCGAGCTCGGCCTTCCAAATGCGATCGTTCCCATCCGCGACGTGGGCGCGCAACTCTGGGGCGAAGTGGCGAATGGGGCTTTCTTGTATGCGTTCGCGGTATTCAACGGTGTCACCGACGGCACGGTGGGCGATTTTGATACCGGCGACGGTGTCGATTTCGTGGGGCGCATCTTCGCCCATCCGTTTAGACCGCTCAAGATCTCCGCGGTGGAGAATCTAGGGATCGGATTCGCCGCCAGCTACGGCAATCAGAACGGCACGCCCGCCTCGACCAACTTGCCGAGCTACAAGAGCATCGGACAGCAGGTGTTTTTCTCCTACTTGGTCGACCCAAAGCCCGATGCCACCAACACGGTAGTACCGCGCGGAGAACATTACCGCCTGGCGCCGCAGTTCTACTATTACGTTGGGCCGCTCGGGCTCCTGGGCGAATATGTCTACGTCGCGCAGAGCGTTCAAAAGGACACCAGCCGCGCGGTGCTCAGTCATCAGGCATGGCAGATACAACTTTCGTTCGTGCTGACGCTCGACCGAGCGAGTTACGACGGCGTGATTCCCAAGCGTCCGTTCGATCTCAAAAAGCGCCACTTCGGTGCGCTCGAATTGGCGGGGCGATACAACGAGCTTCGCGTCGACAAGGCGGCGTTTCCGGTGTTCGCCGATGTGACGAAGTCCGCTTACCAAGCTCGATCATTCGGGGTCGCGCTGAATTGGTATCTCACGGCAAATACCCGGTTCGGGATCAACTATGAGCGCTCGGACTTCAAAGGGGGATCGCCAACGGGAAATCGAAACGCGGAGAACGTCCTGTTTGGCCGCCTGCAAGTGAGTTTCTAGAGCTGCGTTCCGATCGATGACGGCACGCCTTCAAGTGCGCTACGGCAGCGTCATGCCGGCGCCGCCGTTGTAGAGCTTCGCCATCTCGCTCGCGCTGAGCGCTCGGTTCCAGATTCCAAACTCATCTAGCTTCCCGAGCCATGGGTAACCATAGGTTTGATGGCCGACCCGATTCGGAAAGCCTGTCCCAAACACCTTCCCAGTGACGTCCGCAGTCGCGGTTCCGCTGTTGTCAACCTTGATCCCAACGGTGTTGCCGCTCCGGTAGACGATGACGTGAAACCAAGTGTGAATCGCCGGCGTCGCGATTCCGGAGTTGTCAACGACCTGGACCAGAGGCGCGTGGTCAGGATCTTGGATCAGCCAAGTGCTGATCGCGTTCCCGTATCGCAAGATGTGAATCGCGCCGTTTTCAAAGGCCGACTCGGAGGAAAAGACGCTGCTCTCGCGGTAGGCCCAAAATGCGATGGTAAAATCTCGGTTCATGTCGATGTCGGCAGCAGGCGGGGTCACAAGAGTCCAATTCGATGCATCGGGTTCGCTCATGGCCTGGCCGATAAACCCGGTGTCGTAGAATCCGTGTGGACTTCCGCCCCAGTCGAGGGTGTGGGTGCCGACCGCTGAAGAGTCGACGCCGTTGCCGTCGAGCTTCCAGTAGGCGACCAGGCCGCTGGCGAGCCCGTCCGCACTACCCATGTCTCCGGCCTCCTGGCACCCTCCACCGTGGCAAATCTGACCTTGCGCGCAGACGTGCCCGCAAATACCGCAGTTCTTCGAATCGCTACCGATGTCGACGCACATCGTTCCGCAGGCCACCTTCGCCTCGGCACTACACGGATCGAAACCCATGTCTCTGATCGTGAAGCATTCTCCCCCGTAGCAGAGCTGACCCTGCGCGCAGGCGTGCCCGCAAGCGCCACAGTTTGCCGGATCGGTTTGAAGGTTCCCGCAATACCCCAAGTCAGGGACGATGCCACCGTCGGTAGCCTTGGGCAAACGCTCGAGCTCGATACTGAGGTCGATGGACCAAAGCTCGTAATCGCGGAAGACGATCAAGTAGAGGCCATCATTGGAAAGGGTGCGGGTGAGGTGCGCGTCATTGGTCCCAGCACTCGCATCGTCGTTCTTGCCGAGAAGGTTGAAGTTGCCGTCGAGAAGCCAAACAATGGGGTCGCCGTTTCCCGATCGCGCCCAGATGTCGACCGTATCGGAGGCCGAGCCGATAAAGGTGAAGGCGCGATACCGCGGTGGATTGGAATAGTTCACGTGCGGGGATACGTTGCCGTAGGAGAGGTTTCCGAGAACCTCGATCTGAGCGGTCACCGTCGGAGAATCGAGCGCTTGGCCAACAAACGCCCTAAAGTCGTCGTTGGGCTCCTTTTTCTCGGTCGTCGAGCAGCCAGAAATGGCGAGTGCTACAGCAAACAGCGCAACTTGTCGGCTCATGGATCCCCCTATTCCTGGGATCGCAGGAGCAAGCGCCGTGCCCTAGGGCGACAGTGTATTCAACGTGCCCGAACCGTTGGATACCTACAGGAGAGTGAGCGGAGCGACGGGTGGGACCTTCCCCCACTCATTTGCGTCGAACTTGTCCCATTTTTCGGTTTCGAGATCGATCCTCACTGACACGTTCCGACGACCAACCCATACAGATTGAGGACCCCCGCGCAGGTTGTGCCGCCCTGGCACTCTGCGTCCGTCTTGCAAATCTGCGGCTTTCCAGTCGAGCACGAGGCCTGACAGGTAAACAGCACGCGCACCGACGACTCGCAGCAGACCAGCCCCGCGTCGCGATCGCAGTCGGCAGCCTCGTCGCAGTAATAGGGGACCCCACTCTCACACGCGCCCAAATTGCCGTTCACGCAGGTCGCGCTCGGGGGATCGCCCGAGAANNACAGCAGTAGGACTCGCTGCTCAGATTCTGTTCGGGCTCGGGGGTTGATGGGCAGCTGCCGGTACAGTCGACCTGGCCCGGTGTCGACACGAACCCACGATCGAAAGAACCGGAGAGATCTGTCAGCTTGGACAGATCCTCGGCCGCCAAATCGCTCACTGCGTGCAAATCGAGGACGCCAAAATCTACCGGGAAGGCCAAATCGCTGGCGACCAACTGATCGTTTGGCGCCGCGAGATCTTGAATCGCAGACCCCAGCGGCACTCCATCACAGCTCTGGCAAGCGCAATAGACGAGAGTGCCAATGACGAGGAGACGAGGGAAGGCGCCACGCATAGACGCAAGATCGCATGAACCACAGCCCGTGACCACGTGTATAGCCGATGCTGCCAGTGTAGTCTCGCCATCCTCGCTGGGCCGGTTTCGAGCGCCCTCCTCAAGGACGCCTCCTCGAACAGCTGGTGGATCTGCGCGGCACGCTCGGCGTCGCCTACGAACGTTCGGTCGACTTCGCCAAAGAGTCACACATCCACGATCGCCACATGTTGGTCTGTTCCCGCGGCTCATCGGCAATGAACATCGTGGGCACGACCAAGCGCTATCGCGCCGATGGCAGACATTTGGTCTGGGTGCCGCGGCACGTGCCCCATGCCGACGAGAGCCTGACCCCACTTTACGACACGCTGGCGATCTATCCTTCTTCAGCGCTTATACGCGCGGCGGCCGCCGAGCTGCAGCTTCATGCCGNNGAGTCGTTCGTTGCTCTGCGTTTTTCGATGAGCTGCTCGAGCGTGCAGCTCGCGTTCGGTAGGGTGGCCTACGCGAAGCCGCCCTCGGACGAGTGGAAAATCATCCTCAACAAGAACGGAATCGTCGTCGATCAGCGCAAGGTCCAAGACAGCAACCTGCATGAGTTTCGTGGTCGCGGGCTCATCGACACGCCGATGATGCAGCTCCTGGCGGTACTCGCCGACGCTTCCCGTCGCACCGAGTGGATGCACGATTGCGTCGGCTCTTGGCTGATCGAAAAGATCGACGATCGAACCGACGTTGCCTATAACCGCACGCACGCGCCTTGGCCGGTGTCAGACCGCGACGCGGTCCTGCAAGGTCGTACCACCGTCCGTCTCGAGTCGCGGGAAGTGCGCAACGACTTCTATGCCGTCGAACATCCCAAGGGACCTCCGGTGCGCGGGGTGGTCAGGATGCCGTTTTTGCGAGGACACTGGTATTTTCGCGCGGTCAACGGTGGCCGATCGACCTGCGTGGAATATCAGATCCACGCCAACCCCGGAGGACTCATTCCCGGCTGGCTTGCCAATCAAACTTCGAAACAGCTGCCTTTTTTGACGCTCGAAGGGCTGCGGCGCCAAGTGCAGCGTCGGCAATATCCGGAGTTCACAAAGGCGCTGGAATCGGTGCCCGAATTTCACGCCCTACTCGAGGCGCTCAACGCAGATGCGGCCGCTCGAGCGCCACAAAAACCAGCCAGCGACATCTGCACTTTCGAACCCTGAAAATATGAGTCGTTATTGGTGACGGGAATAGGAGGAGTCGACCGATGCCACATCCGCCGTGGAACGAGCGCTACGCGTCGGGGGAACTTCCCTGGGACACTGGCCATCCGGATCCGTTGCTGGTCACCTTTGTCGAGTCCGGCGGTGTCGCGCCCGGACGGGCGCTCGAGATCGGCTGCGGTACGGGTACGAACGCAATTTGGCTGGCCGAACGCGGGTTCGACGTCCTCGCCGTCGACGTTTCGCCGCTCGCCATCGAGAAGGCGCGGGCAAAGCTGCAGGCTAAAACCCTGCAGTGCAAATTCGCGACGATGGACTTCCTCGGCGAGACGCCACCTTCTGACGCCTTCGATTTTGTGTTCGACCGCGGCTGCTTCCACATTTTCGACGACTCCGAGGAGCGTTCTCGCTTTGCTACTCGCGTGGCGAAAGCGCTGGCTCCGAGCGGAAAGTGGCTCAGCCTGATCGGCAGCACGGAAGGAGCCCTGCGCGATACCGGTCCGCCGCGACGCTCTGCGCGCGAGGTGGTGAGCGCGATCGAGCCAGATCTGGAGATCCTCGATCTACACTCGGCGGAGTTCCGGTCAAAGCTCGACCCGGCGAAGGCCTGGTTCTGTCTATCGCGCCGCCGTACGGTTTCGGCGCAACCATCCACGCGTCGGGGCTGAACCCAGTCGTTCAAGGATTGGCCTCAGTGAACGATCTTGATCAGGATGGGTCCTGGGCGACCCGGAGGCCCGTCTGAGCCGCTCGGTCCGTTTGAACCGGAAGAGCCGCTCGATCCACCGCTGCAGCCGGGATCGTCGACGGCCGTGTTTCCGTCGGAGTCGGTATGCGTCGTTGGTGAGCGACNNCGCCGGCCACCAGCGCCGCCAGCGCCACCAGGACCGCCGACCGGAAGTATGTACTTGGACCTATTCGGAGGATCCGGTGACTCGATCGGGTCGAGCGACAGCAGCTATTACGACTTCGGCGACGACAACTTCGGCGACGAATGATCGCCATCACAACTACCATCCACCGCCGCCACCGCCGCCGGAGCTCGAGCCGGAGGACGATCCGCCGGAGCTCGAGCTCGATGAGCTCGACGCCGCAAATCCGCCGCCCCAACTTCCGCTCGCGCCCGCGCCGCCGAATTGTCCGCCCCCGCCGGTAAAATTTGCACCTGAGCTGGCACCGCCGAAGCTGCTGCCGAGCGAAGAGCTGCCGCCGAGCGAAGAGACGGCGGCTGAAGCGGAAGAAAATCGCGACACCCATCGGCCGACACGCGGCATGAGCCCTAGCGCGATCAAGTAGGGCGTCCATTCGTCCTTGAGCTGCGGCTGCGGCTTGGCGAGCTCTCGCTCGAAGTAACGACGCGCCGCCGCGATGGCTCGTTTGACGGCAATCTTTTCGCGCGAGTCGCGCGACATTGCCAAACAGATCAAGCTGCGCGCGAGACCGATGGCGAACAGATCGGCGCCGAGACAACTCAACGTGCTCGGCTGCATCTGGTAAATGTAAAACACGGCGGGCACGATCGGGATCGCGAACAGAAGAAGCGAGCGATGCGAGACGATCGCAGTATCGCGCACCAAGCCGAAGCTCGCGAGCGCCGGCATGAGGTAGAGAAACATGATCCACATCGCGCACAGCGCCGGCACCGCCGCGATTTGACTGGGATTGTGACGAAACTGCGCCAAGGCGAGCAGCGCGCAGCCGGCGATCACGATCGCCCAACTCGAACGCTGCGCTCTCGGAGGGAGGGTATTTTCGTCGGCGGGGAAGCGCGCTTCGATGCGCGCTTTGAGCGCTTGCTTGATGGGTGTCGCGGGGTCGAATGTTCCGCCGGGATGGAGCACACGAATCAGCGCGGCGTTGGTCTCTTCTATGCCAAGCGGGAAAAAAGAGTCGACCAGCTTGCGTTCGTATCCGTCCAGCGATTCGCGCGGCACGCGCAAGCGAAAATGGAGCTCGTTCGGTTTGGGTAACATCGCCGCGAGCGCCGATTGACCGACCACCATATTCTCGATCCATTTCGCGGCGGTCGGGTGCGCGATGCGAAACTGCGCATACTCGGCGGTCTCGAAATTCGCTTTCATGACCTTGACGATGGCCTCTTTGTCGATCGCATGAAACGAGCTCGACAATTTCCCTTCGACCACCATGCGCGCGAGCGTCGCCATGAGCTCGAGATTGCCGATCGTGGCATTGTAGAGCGCGCCCACCTCTTCGGCCGGCATCGACAACAGCTGCCGCTCGACAAAGGTGATGTTGACGTCGTTCGCGATCAACGCGATACGCCCCAGCTGCGCTTCGCGCGCGCGAAAACGTGAGTAGAGCAACAGCAGCGCGATGAACGGCAACAGCGAAAGGAGAGTCGTCACCCATTTTGGCACTCCAGCGCGCACCGAAGTCGCGCCTTGATGCGTGAGGTCGAGCTTCATGACGAAACTTCGACCCGGCGGAATGTCGCGCGCTTCTTTCGCGATTGGATCGAGCGGCGCGCCGGAATCGTCGCGCCACGCTGGATCAAAAGTTAGGCGCAATGAGAAGTGTTCGATGTCGCCCTTGCGATCGGCGAACAAGAAGTCGTGATCGAGTCGATAGCGATCACCCGCGCCGCTCAAAACGTTCTGGAGTCGATAGTGAAGTACGTAGACCATATCCTGATGCGAAAAAGCCGGGTCGGAGAGACGGCGACTGCGCCAACGAAGCATCGTCGGGTCGACGAATCGGTACTCGTCGACTCCGTCGAGATCGCCGGCGCGCAGCGTCACATTGCCGGATGGCGACTCGCGCTCGATGCCGATGAGCTCGACGGATTGGTCACCGCGCAGATTGAACGCGCGGTACCCTCCATTGTAGTCACCGTCGAAAACCATGGTTTGTCGCTCGGTGACGTCGAGCGTGCCGTCCGCCTCGAGGTTCGCGACCGTGTCGATCGATCGCCAATATAAAGAGCGGGCGGACGCGGATTGCGCAGTCACGAGGATGAACGCAACGCAGAGGAAGCGACGCGATGAGTGGTGCATGGAGCTAGCTTATCGCAGTTACTCGGGGCTGTCGTTCGCGAGGAACGATCGGTACGGTGGCGCTACCGAAGTTTGCGCTCCCAATCGTCGAGCTGCTCGAGTGTTACCGCGACTCCGCCGCAGACGATCACCAAGACCGAGGACGCGGTCGTAAGTGGTGCGGCGCGATCATAGACGGTCGCAAGCGCGGCGCCGCACGCAGGTTCGACCAGCACGCGCTGATCGCCGACGAAGCGGCGACAAGCGGAAACCGCGGCGCGATCGGTGACGGTCCATGAGGTCACCGCGTGACGACGACTGAGCTTAAGCGCTTCTTCGGCCACGCGGCGCGCTCCGAGCGTGACCGCCACGGTGTCGATCTTCGCCAGCTCGACCACTTCGCCTTTTTCCAGCGCCGCCTTGAGCGAAGCGGCGCCTTCGGTTTCGACCGCCAACACGGGGATGTCCTGCCAGCCGACTTGCGCCATGCCTTGCAAAACGCCGCACAAGAGCCCGCCGCCTCCGACGGACACCACGATCACACCCGGCCTTTTCCCCTGTCGCGCGGCCTCGAGGATCAGCGACGTGTGGCCTTCCCAAATGTCCGCTTGATCGAACGGATGGATGTACGCGGCGTCTTCGCCGACAGTTCGAATCGCATGGGCGTGGGCGTCGTCCCATGTCGCGCCGTGCACTTCGACCGTGGCGCCCTCGCCGCGAATGAGGTCGGCCATGCGATCGGAGGTCAAACGCGGAATGAAGACCTGCACGTGCACACCGAGCCGTGCGCCCGCCCAGGCGACGGCGTACCCAGCATTTCCGCCCGACGACGTGACCAGCCTCTTTGCACCGCGCGCGACGGCGCGCTGACACGCGAGACCGACGCCGCGAATCTTAAACGATCCGGTCGGTTGATACGCGTCCATCTTCAAGTAGACGGGCGCGTCCAACACCGCGCTCAACGCGCGCGAATGCAACATCGGCGTTTCGATATGAAAGGGTTCCACAGCTCTTAGCGCAGGCAGCCGCATGTCGACTCCTTTCAAACCGGCGCGCAACATACCGTACCCAGACCACGTCGCCAATCGTATACGGCTGCCGACTTTGTCATAGCTCTCGCCGCACTCTGGGTCCGAGTTCTTGTTGAGCCCACTGGTACTGCGTTACGGATTTGATTCAATCGCGACAAATTCGCTGAGCCCTGCCCTCTTTGAGGACGGAGTGGCACCCGAAATCACGCCCTTCATAGGTGCTGCACTTGCCGATCGCTTGGTGCGACGAATTCTTTTCGTCGAGTAGACATTCGCCGTCACAGTCGGACGAATCGCGGCAGGTTTTCCCAGCAGTCTTCGCACGGCAGCCGCCCTTGTCGACGCACTTCAGTCCCGAGACGCAACTGAATCCGTCCCTGTGCAGAGCAACGCACGTGCCAGTCGGCGAGCGCCAACACCGTCGAGCGTGTGCACCGATGGGGCGTTTTCCCGGGACAACTGTCCCTACGGCGGTTCCACAAACGGAACACCGCGAGCAGTGCGATGGTGGCGGCTCAACTCACTTCAGTTCGCCCCGAGGCTGGCCCGTAGAAACTTGCGAATGCGCGCGTCCGAATCGCGGGCGGCGTGCGCGATTCCCGCGGCGGTGCCACCAAGCCAAAAAAGATTGCCGAACGTGTCTTGGTATTCCGAAGCGTCCATCGATGGAATGCCGGGAAAATAGACGTTGTGTCCGGTAGCGGCGTAGCACTGAAAATCGTCGGCGTGCGTACTGGCGTGGCCGGACATCGTCAGGCGGTCCATCGCGATCTGTGCGAGCGTACAGGACGCCCACAATTGATCGTCTTGTCCGGCGAGCATCAAAATGGGGCCGTTGGTCTTTTCGACCTGGATGGTTGCTGTCATGAGCGCACTCGCGGACGCCTCTTTGATCGAGGTTAGATAGATCGGAGCATCGACCTCGACCTGATTTCCATCCGCATCCGTCGAGAAAGACGGGTTCGCGTCAGCCGCCAGCGGTACGTACGGAATGTCCACGCCTCCCAAGGTCCAGGCCGCCTGGGTTCCACTCAAACTGGCCCAAACGACACCGCTCGGCACCGTCGCAATCACCGCTTTGATGTCAGGATAGGTCGCGCCAAGAAGCAGTGCCAACTCACCGCCGCGCGATCCGCCCATCACGCCAATCTGCGCCGGGTCGACCTCAGGTCGCGCTTTGAGCCAATCGATCGCCGTCTTGAAATATTCCAAAGGAATCTTGGCGAGCGTATTGGGCAAACCTGAAGCGCCGAAGTAGGCCAACCCGAGACATGAGTATCCTAGAGATGCATAGTACTCCGCGTCGAGCGCCCCTGAAGAGAGTCCGCCTTCGGATCCGCCGAACAGGATGAGCGCCGGATGAGGTCCAGACGAAGCGGGCGTAACGAAAACTCCATTGAGTCCATTGTCGGTGACCGGAATGGGAAAAACTTTGGGTGGCGTCCAATAGCGATTCAAGGTGGCGCTGACCAAGGTTTCCCCGGAAGAGGAAACGCTCACCACGATCGGATAGGCCTCAGTGGTCGTCGGATCATCCGAGGTCATCGACCAAAACAGGCCGTCGGGATCGACGCCGCTATACCCACCATTGACGGGCGCGTCCGCTGAAAGATCCACGGACCCGTCGGCCTTCACTTTGAAATCGGCGCTCGACTGATACGACGCGGACTTTGCCGTCACCGTCACTTGAGAAGAGCTCCCGAGACCGCTGAGCCTCACCGCTACTTGATCGCCCCAGAAGCTGAGCGTGGTCGGCGTCCATTCATCGGTCGGCGTCGGTCGACTGAAAAATGCGATCTGCGGGTTCGCCGCAACCGCGTCCACTCCGCCGCCATCGCTCACCTCCATCGTCGTGTCGTGTGGCGAGCCCCCACACGCCGCGACCAAGGTGCAGGCGATCATCAGCCCTCGAAAAACGACGCGGTTTTTCACCCACATCCTCGAACCTCCCTAACGGCATCCTTGCCTGGAGGCATGGCACTTGTAAAAGGGCCAATATCGATATATTCATTGGGCCATCATTCGGACCGGAGCGCATGCGTTGGGTTTTCAGCTTCAAGCTCGACCGTAACTCTTCGATCTCATTGACTGCGCAGATCGCCGAGGCGATCGCATCGGAAGTTCGCCGCGGACGACTGCGAGCTCGATCGCCGCTTCCGGGAAGTCGAACGCTGGCCGAGATGTTGGGCGTCAGCCGCAATACGGTGTTCGCCGCCTACGAGGAGCTCGCCGCCGAGGGTTGGATTACGAGCAATCGCTCGGGCACGTTCATCAGCGAGAGTCTGCCCGAGCCGAGGTCGCGACGCACACGAGCGACCACCGTTCGGAACAGTCGCGTCGGCTTCGATCTCAATCCGCTCGCGATCTCTCGATTCGACGAACGTGAGCTGCCGAAGAGAACCCTGCGATGGGACTTCGGAGTTCCCGATGCGCGCCTGGTGCCGTCGACCGCGATCGCCCGCGCCTATCGTCGAGTGCTGAGGCGACACGGCGACGAGGTCCTCCAATATGATCGATATTTCACGACTGAGCGCTCTCCGCTCGAGCGCGCGATCGCCGAGATGCTTTCCGAAACCCGTGGACTCGCGGTCGGCCCCGAGAACGTACTCATCACACGCGGCAGCCAGATGGCGCTCTACCTGCTCGCCCAGGCCCTGGTTCGGCCCGGCGACCTGGTCGCGTTCGAGCATCCCGGCTATCAGTCCGCTTGGGAGCTTTTTCGCAGAGCTGGCGCCGAGCTGGCCTTCATTTCGGTCGATCGCGAAGGCGTGCGCGTCGATGAGATCAGACGACTCTGCGAAAACCGGCGGCTACGTGCCATTTTCCTCACGCCACATCATCAATTTCCAACCACGGTGACGCTGTCCATCGGCCGACGACTCGAGCTTGCGCAGCTGGCCGCGCAGGCGCGCTTCGCGATCATTGAAGACGACTTCGATCACGAGTTTCACTTCGACGGACGTCCCGTCGCACCGATGGCCAGCGCCGATCGCGACGGTGTGGTGGTGTATGTCGGATCGCTCTCCAAAATTTTGGCACCGGGTCTACGCGTCGGCTTCCTGGTCGGTCCGCCGGCACTCATCCAGCAGGCGCGCGAGCTGCGCGAGCTCATCGACGTTCAAGGAGACAGACCGCTCGACTGGGCGCTCGCCGATCTTTTCGAGGAGGGCGAAATCCACCGACACCTCGGACGAGCAAGACGCCTCTATCGTTCACGTCGCGACGCGCTGGCGGACCTGCTCACCAGGCACCTCGGCGGTGTGCTTCGGTTCGAAGTTCCGTCGGGTGGGATGGCGATTTGGGCCGAAGTCGATTCGTCGATCGATGTCGAACGGTGGGCCGATCGCGCGCTCAAACATGGACTCTTCTTTCGCACCGGATCCCTGTTCTTCGCCGAACGTGACGCGAAGCCCTTTGTCCGCCTGGGTTTCGCCAGGTGGAACGAGCAGGAACTTTCCGCAGCGGTCGCGAAAATGGTCCAGGCGCTGCCGAAAGCCATCGGACGCTGACGCTGTAGCAAATCCTTTCAAGATCGGTTGCGGGATGACCGGTGAGAGGTTCCGATGATCTCTCTCAATGTTTCGATCAGCAGCAGCACAGAACGTTTGGGCACCGCATCCGCGCGCGTCAGTGCCTGCAGGTCAAAACTGACCCCGAAGTGAACGCCGGTCAACGCTCGGAGGCGCTTCCTATCCAGATATTCGCGCACGCAGACCTCGGGAAAGAAACCGAGGTAATTCCCCTCGCTCGCAAGCTGTACGCCCATTTGAAGCAGCTCGATGGTCGCGCCGATCTTCCGCGGGTGTTTGTCTTCTGGAAATTGGTCCAGCCCTGGCAGATGCTCCATTCCAAGGAAGCGCGGCGCGACAAATGGATGACGCTGCAGGTCCGCTGCGTTGATGCGTCCTCGACGATAAAGTGGGTGTCCGCGACCGCAGACTACGACTCCCGGGGATCGTCCGAGCGACTGATAGGCCACGCCTTTCACACTGCCCGCGCCAATGGTGAACCCCACATCCAGTCGTCCATCGACGATCAGCCGCTCCATCTCTTGCGGAACCATCTCGTGACTTTCGGAAAAGACTCGGGGATGTGCTCTCAGAAGCTGAGACAACGCCAACGGAAGGAGGCGGATCGAGAATACTTCCATCGCGCCCACCCGAAGATCTCCGCAGACTGTGCTGTGTACCTCCTCCAGATCCTGGCGTGCACCCTCAATTTCGTCGAAGATTTTCAAGCAGCGTTTTCGCAGGCGCTCGCCCGCCTCGGTCAGAATTACTCGCCGGGTCGTGCGCGTGAACAGCTTCACAGAAAGCTCTAACTCGAGTTTCTGGATGGTCTTGCTGATCGCCGGTGGCGACACATGGGAGAGCGCAGCCCCCTTGGAGAAGCTCTTCACCGTCGCAACATTCAGAAAATAGCGTAGGTCGCTCAGCTCCATTGTTTCCTATGAAAACATAATATCATGATTAATGTTCACTTGTCTTGGACCTTGGTTTTGGCGACCTTCGGCGCATCGAGGTGATGAAAATGTCGAAGTTTGCCGACGGTGAAAACGCCGCCGTTCGAACGGTCGATCTTGCCACCGGGCAGGTGAAGACCCTCTTGGGTGTTTTCGGTCAGAGAGGCATCCGACTGGGACAATTGCCCGCTGGGCTGAATCGACCCGCGGGAATCGCGTTCACCTCCACCGGAACGCTCTTCATCTCAGACCAGGCAGAAAACACCGTTTTGGTTCTCGCCGGCCGGCCTTAGAGCGTTTCCGTCGCCATGAAAGGCCAGCGGAACCAGCCTCTGCCCTCGATTTTTCAGAACCATCGAAGGTTCGGTATGTACTTGCGGCGCCCGGGAGCGTCTACTGTAGCTATGCGGGTAGCATAACGCTTCCCGCTTCTCGTTCGCACAGCGTAAGGGGTAAAGAGAAATGCAAAAAGGCACGGTCAAGTTCTTCAACGCATCTAAAGGTTTTGGTTTCATCACTCCCGATGCTGGTGGCAAGGACGTGTTTGTTCACGCCAATGATACCGGCGGGGCGGTCCTCTCGGAAGGCACCAAGGTCGAGTTCGAAGTCATCGAGGGCAAGAAGGGGCCCCAGGCCAGCGGAGTGAAAGTCGTCTAAACAGGCGCGCACTGCGCCTAGATCCAAATCAAAAAAACTGCTTTCATCGCGCTATCGAACACACGGAACAGCCAGCGCTCCGGATGATCCAGCGCTTCTCATCTCCCTCGACGGGACGAGTTCTCGAGGTCGCATCCCTGCGGCGTCCGGAGTTCGTCCTTCGCGTGACCACCTATTGTGACGTCATCGTCGACGAACGGCTACTCACGAAAAAGTTTCCATTCGTTCCCTCGTCCTCGCGCGTCGTCTGCCTGATGATGCTCGAAGGTGAGCTTTGCCTCTTCGCCAAGGAACATGAGGTTCGAGCGATCCCCGGTGACACCCTTCTGCTCGGAATTCCATTCATGCACAGCACCTGGTGGAAAAACAGCACCTGTCTCGAGCTCGAGTGGGCGCCGGCAGGGCCGAGCGCAGTGGTGCCTCCTTGCCGACTCGAGCGCGTTGATCTGAAGCGGGCTCGAGCGCTTTCCGCTCTGATCTTCGACCGCACTTCCGATCAGCGATCGACCCTGGCGCTGGCGTTCGATCTATTTCGATCGGCGGGTGCCCCTTTCGAGCAGACGCTGGAATCGCTCAGCGGTGAACCCTCGGGGCAAGATCGGCGCTTGGCGCTGGCGCTCGAAGAGCCGCTCGCGCAGCAATCGAACGACGCCACCACCCATCTCGGCGACACCCTCGGGCTCTCACCGAGGCATCTTCAACGGGTCATCGCCGAGTTTCACGCCCACTATCATTTCAATGCCGGAAGTTGGCGCGACACTCGAAATCGGTGGCGGATCCAGCTCGCTGCGGTGGTCCTTAGCCGCCCCGGGATCACCGTCGCCTCGGTGGCCAAAGCGGTTGGTTTCGCTTCGTCGAACGCCCTCGCACGAGCATTTGCCCAAGCCGGCTTTCCGCCGCCAACCGAGATTCGAGCACGCGTGTCCGAAAAAGATCCTCTTTAGTAATCCGCATGTCCGAAATGGATCCTTGTGTCGCTCGCGGCGAATAGCAAAGCTGCGGACATGAAACACAGCGGAACATTCGGAACGATCTTGTTTCTGGCCGTAGGTTGCGGTGGCGGCAAGATGCCAGCGACGGCCATCGCCGACATGACCGAAGCACCGATCGATATGGCGCCGGCAGTGACGGCGATTCCGCTAGAGGGATGTAGCCCATTTTACACTGCCGCGGTAACACTCGGCGGCACCCAAATCGTGCAGCTCGCCATCGACACTGGATCGACGACAACGGTGGCCGCGGCCGTAGGCTGTACCTCGTGCAAAAGCGACGGCGCGCCGGACCTTTACGATCCATCGAAGGCGACCAACTTGTCGGTGTCGTCGAAAGGCGTATACGACAGCGGCGAGATCAGCTGGATGGGATCGGTCTTTCAGGACTCGGTGCAGGTCGGCACCGACCCCGTCTCTGTTCCCCTGAATCTCGCGGCCATCGCTTCGGAGAAAAACTTTTTCTTCGACACCTGCGAAACCGATCCGCCCAATATCTCCGATGGGATCCTGGGACTCGGAACCGACGATCTTCTAGCAAAGGGCACGAGCAGCTACCTCGATCAGCGGGGAACGGTGGGCCAAAGTGATCTATTCGCGGTTCGCCTCTGTCATCGCGGCGGAACACTCTGGATGGGCGGTTACGATCCGAGTGCGACTACCGGCCCGATGCGCTACACACCCATAACCCTGCGTCAGGGCTACAACGTCACCCTCGCGGGATTCGCAGTGGGTGAGACCCAAATTCCGCTCGCGACTCAGGTGGCCGCGGTGGTCGACACCGGCGGTCCCAGCATCATCTTGCCGAGCGCGGGTTTCGACGCCATCGTCGCCGCGGTCGTGGCCCAACCGGCCTTCTCACAGAATTTTGGCAACGCGTCGTGGTTCAAAACGGCGTTACCGAAGACGCTCCCGATTGCGCCGAGCGAGTTCGACAACATGCTCCCACCGCTCACCTTCCAGCTCGGGAGCGACGCTTCACTCTCGGTCTCTTTGCCCGCCAGCGTTTCGTACTTGGCCTGGACCCTCAATTCGGAAGGGGTATACGACTACCTGCCGGGAATCTTTACGGCAACGGCGGGGTTCGATATGGGCAACGCGCTCATGCGAGCGAACGTGGTGGTCTTCGACCGCGCCAATCGCCAACTCGGTATCGCGCCCGCAACGTCCTGCCCGTAGACTTGTCTATCCGTGTTCAGCGGACGAAGACGTACCCGAATACTTTGATGTCTTGCAGTCCGTGATCGAACGGTTCGCATGCGCCGCTCGGATCCTCAGCGTCGTTGCCACCATAGTTGTTGCTCGGACCACCGCAGGCGGAGTAGCTCGCGCCGAGTCCGAGAAACGTGTCGCAGGTGGTGCAGATGCTCTGACGAAGAGGGACAATTCAGTCACAGCTGGGCGGGGGATCCCCACTCACCTGATTGCTCGTGTTGTGCCGAAGCGCTGCGAATGTTAACCGTTGGTGGTGGGACGAATGGGTCAAAGGCGAGCGAAAACACGATCGGATGGTTACGACCTGCATGACTTGCGAGTCGCGAGCGTGGCAGTCATCCTGTTCTTGGTCGGATCCTGCACTCACCCGGGTCCAGTTCGCAGCGACACACCGCGCAAATTCGTCGCTTCGCCCGTACAGATACCTGTCCATACCGACGAGGGAGATCTTCGCCTGCAAGGCGCAGTCTTCTGGATCGACGGTGTGCCACGCCCGCCGAACGACATCTTGCGCGGTAGGATGAGCTTTGCGTAAACATCGTTCCATACTGCGGATCGATAGTTGATCACGCAAGTCTGCGACGGTATCGTTTCGCGCGCTGGCAGCTTTCGATGAAGAAGACCAACGACAGCTCGAGTGGGGGGTGCGGTTTGCAGAGTCGCTTTAGCGACACGGAACAGGTCCAAAAGCTCCTTTGGGCCCAAGAGTCGGCGTTGCAGCTGTTCGCCGCGATCGAGTCGAGCGCGCTGATTCGCCCTGGTCGAGCGGAATCGGAGATCAGCGACGACATCTGCGAGCTCGCCACACGCCTTTTCAACGTAACGCGCCACTGGCACAAGCGCATCGTGCGCGCAGGGCGCAACACGCTGGCTACGAACAGCTGCTCACGCCGACGAAGGATCGATCACCGCCGCGATCGGCGATCGCAGGCTGCGTAGATGGCTCGTCCGCGCCGCCAAGGTTTGTCCACGCTGGGGTTCGGTCTGCCCTAAGGAGCGAAACGGAATGTTTCCTTATCTTCGTCGGCAAGATGAAACCTGATGTCTAATTCATCGTCCGCAAGCGAGTCGCGCCAGGCCTTTTTTAGGGCGATCCGCGATCGGCGAATCGACGATGCGATAAAGCTCATCGAAAGTGGCGCAGCCGATCCCAATTGGACGAGACCGTACGATGGAAAAACGCCGCTGCAATTGGCGGTCGTCGAGTTTCTTCCCGAGCTGTTCGAGTACCTGCTGTCGCGACGAGAGGTAGATCGACGGCTGAAAGATCGAGACGGTAAGACCGCGGTCGATCACCTCGAATATCTCGCACCCGAAAAGCGCGACCAGCTTCAACGGACCCTACGAAAGTACGGCGGCTCGATCCCGCTGGGTACGCGCTTCCGTCAGTTCGTCTCGCAGGTCGTGTCGAGTTTTCCAGACGCACTCGAACGGCGCATTCGCCAACACGACCACAGAAACGTCTGGATGATTCCCGGCGTCGTGTACCGTACCAAAGCACCGCTCACGCCGCCGCCGTCGATGAACGTTCCAGTTGGATCGGAAGTCCTCTATGTCGGCCGTGAATTCATCCAGACCGACAAGGCCGATGGATATCACGTTCATCATTTTCTTCTGAACGGACAGCCGTTCCACTGGACCATTGAAACCCCGATCAACCTCACGCCCGTCGCGCCGCGATGCACCGACGATACGGCGAGAAAGGCGCGGGCGCTGATCTGGCTCTCGGTTCGCTCTTCTCCGAATCGACGCGCGCGCATCATTCGGCAGCGAGCGAACTATCCAACGGCGTTCGTACTTTCTCAAATCTGGCGCACGGCGGAGTACGATCACAGCGAGCTCATCTCGTTTGGCGCGCTAACGGTGCAGGAGGTTGCGCTGGCGACGCTGCGTGCGTTGGGCGGGCCGGCGACGCAGTTCGTGGAGGCACTGCTCGCGCGCGGCGAGATCCAGAACATGAAAGTGGCGCGTAGTTTTCTGGCAACACAGATCTCAGTCAGGTATTTCGGGACGATCCCGCTCACCAAGGGGCCAGTTCTAGAGGTGAGCTAGGCCCGTGGCCCACGAGCGACATTCAGGTGAAAGATCTCCTTATTGGAGCGCACCCAGCGGTCCAAATAGATTGCGCAGCTGTTCCAACAATCGAAGGCTCGACGTGGCGAGAGCATGTTCGAACGGTCGTTCTCGTCAATGCCGCGATGTCCTACGTGCTCATCGCAGCTTGTCGCGACGATTTGAGAACAGAAGCTCTCACGAAGGCGTTCGACCACTTCTTTGCATCGGTCAACGTCCAGGAAGATTTAGCGGTTAAGTAACAGATTGCTCGCGGCCCTCGCGCGCGTGGTAATTTTCGCATCAGACAATTTAGGGGAAGCCGATGAGACGCGTTGGGCTATTGATATCGATGTTGGCCGCCTGCTCGAGCGGCGGCGGAGTGCAGAGCAAGCTCCAGCTCTCGGAGATGACGGTAGTGGCTTCACCGGCGAACGGCGGCTCGGTGCAAATCTTCAACGATCCGATTCCAGTGAGTGGCGAAGACGGCGTCACGCCGACGCGCAACTCGGTCGGCACGTTCGATAGCGAGACCGGCTGTACCTCGGGCGACACCGTCGTTTGGTTTTTGGAAGCGACGCCCGCCGACGGCTATGTTTTCGATCACTGGGGCTCGCCGTGTGGGTCGCAGACTTCGGACACCTATGAAGAGCTTCCATGCGAACATAACTACACCTGCACCGCATATTTCGTACCCATCGATACGACCGACGGTTCCGTGCCACCGCCCGACGCCGGCAGCTCGATGACCTCGAGCGCGCCTGCGCTCAGTCTTTCCGGCGATTGGAAGTTCGTGCAAGACGGCAATCAAAACAATCCCGCGCCGGTCATGACACTCAACGGTGCCTCCGCCGAGCAGGTCACAGTGAGTTACAACGGTAGAGACGGTCAGCAGTGCGATTGCAACGCCGAGCATCTGGTCATTCCGCTCGGCAAGACGATTCAGTGCTCGACCGGCACGCTCGAGTTCGACTACCACACCAGCGGATCATTTGGGAACACTAGCAGCTCTGCGCTATCGATTCGTTTCTGCACCGGCAGCTGTTCAGAGGCCGGATTTTACGGCGGCGCACAATTCATCGGCAGCGAACAGGCCGGACATTCAAACTGCGCGATTCCGTTCGGCAATAATTTTCCGTCGGCGCCGCAAGTGCATGAAGGGCACAATGTCATCTCGCTATCATCGCTCAGCGGAAGTTTGAACGGTTCGTGCAGCGGCGGCTTCGACACCATCGACGTGCACATGCAAGGCTACGCATGCTTCCAAATGACCGACACCGGAACGTCGACGCTGGCAAACTTGAAATTGTACTGAGAGCTGGCGCCTGGGTCTGCGGTTGCGAAGCCGCCGGTGTCGCTCAACTGAAATTACGGAACGACTTTGCTACTCCTCTCGACGATCTTGGTCGGACCGTTGGGCCGATTGGACAGCGAGATTACGCGAAGCTTCTGCACCGTGGCGCCTGGTACCCCCGGTTTGGTCGAGCGCGAAACGAAGTTGCTGTTGCCGAATCGATCGCCCACTCGCACATCGACGGTGTCGCCAAATTTCGAATCGTGCGACTTGGTCTGAATCACCGAGAGCCCTCCACGACTTTTCCATTCTTCGACACGCAGCGTTTCAGGTTGACCATATTGATGTTCGCGCGCGAGCACGGGTGAGCCATTTCGTTTCACCGGCTCTGCCTTCGACGTGAACGGGGCGCTGATGAGCGGGCCCGCGTTGAGCGGCCTACGCGGATACGCGGTGTGCGTCGATTCGGCAGGAACAGTACACATCGATCTCGAACGAAGAGTTCCGGCCGGTACGCGTACGACGCTTTGACGCCTTCTTCTTGCGGAAAACGGAACGAAGCCGAAGGCCCAACCCGCCACGACAAAACCAGAGACGAAGAACGCAGCGTAACCAGACCGCCGAGAAAGTGGTCCTCGGGAGGCCGCTTCCTTCCGAAGGCAAGGCGCGGAAGAAAGACATTAACCTCATAAATACGATAGCATCATATGATACTATCAATCGATGACGCGGATGACCTCCATACCGCCCTTTGTCGTAACGCCCAAGGCACTATCGCTCGTTTCTGAGATCATGCGATTCATTGGTCGCTATGAGGGACTTCTGAGTCCCAAGCCGCAACCCAAACTCCGCCGGACTAATCAAATCCGAACCATCCTCGGAAGTTTGGCCATTGAGGG
This sequence comes from Myxococcales bacterium, assembly GCA_003153195.1. Lineage (GTDB taxonomy): Bacteria > Myxococcota_A > Polyangia > Palsa-1104 > Palsa-1104 > PALSA-1153. Next base: position 3,913 of record PLXG01000117.1, on the reverse strand, counting down.
CAACACGCTCACCTTGGAGCAGGCGACCGCACTCTTCGATGGTCGGCATGTGCACGGGCCCAAAACAGAGATTCTCGAGGTCGAAAATGCGATTCGGGTCTACGAGCGAGCCCACCGTTTCAAGGCATGGCGCGTCCGTGATTTTCTTCGCGCACACGGTGCGCTCATGGCGGGGCTCGCTGCCGATGCGGAACGGTTTCGAACCGGCAATGTCGGAATCCTGCGTGGAAAGAAGGTCGCCCATGTTGCACCGCCCGCGAAAGAAGTGCCGAGACTCGTGGCACAGCTCCTACGGTTTCTCGAGCGAGACAAAGAGACGCCAGTTCTCGTAGCTTCCGCCGTCGTGCACTATGAGATCGAGTTCATCCATCCGTTCTCGGATGGAAATGGACGCATGGGTCGTCTGTGGCAGCACGTGATGTTGACGGCGTTTCATCCTGTGTTTTCGTATCTGCCGTTTGAGTCGGTGATTCACGCACGGCAAGCGGAGTACTACCGAGTCCTCTCTGCGTGTGACCAGGCGGGCAACTCCACGAAGTTCATCGAGTTTGCGCTGGTATCGATCTTAGAAAGCTTGGACGCCTTTCTCAGAGATCTTCGTCCTGGCGCTACAAGCGCAAAAGACCGCATCGAAAGAGCGAGCGTGGAATTCCGGACACAGTCGTTTTCTCGAAAGGACTATCTCGCACTCTTCAAGACACTTTCGACCGCGACGGCGAGTCGTGATCTCAAGATGGCCCTCGAAGCGCGGACGATTGCGAAGTCGGGCAACAAGGCGCTTGCGCGGTACCGATTTCGATAGCCCACCTGCGGCGACTATTATCTGGCCAACGTGGATCCTGCGTGCGTCCTCAAGATGTGGCGGAACCGTTTGCTCGCCCTCGCCAGCGAGGAGCGACCGGATGGACGCGAGCTCGACGCCATCGTCGCCGTGTACGCGGCTCTCTTCGGTCAGCAGGTCACGAAGCTGCGCGTCGATGTCATGCGGCCGATGCGCGGGCATTTCGTTGAAGTCAGGTGGGTGGCAAGACCAAGAACCCCTCTGGTACCAGGCTGGTTGCTAACATGACCTCATTGATGTCGCGATGTTCGGCCCACGTGCGAGTTTCTCGATGTTCCGGAGCGAGCCAGAACGATTCGATTGCCGATCCGACCGCAACATAGGATCGAAACTCGGCGAGCGACGCGTTCAAATCTGTGCTCGTCGGAAGATGCCCCGCTTGCAGCTCCCGCTCCATAATCTCGACCGCGTGCAGCCCGATGGTGAGGCCCAACTCGCGGAAGGCCAACCGTCTGAAAGCCGGCTGGCGCAGCTCGCCATGTCTGCCATAGTAGCGAACACCCTCGAGCGCCGCCCTGAGCAAGGTAGATGACAAACCGGGGGGCAGCGATCCTGCTGACAGCTGTTCGACTCGCCAGGCGTCCATCAGAAGACCGCCCATGCCCAGTGGATCAGAAGTCACCCATTCAGCGGCGCTGGTCATCGCGGCGAAGCCAGCCATTTCTTGTTGCAGGCTCGGGCCGTCCCAACGATCCGAGAGCTCGGATGCGGTCGCCCGGAGTTGGGCGCAGGTGATGAAGCCGTCGAGTGGATCGTGCTGCCCCATCGAGGCAACCAGCGGCCGCGCCAGTGGCCCCGATAGATCGATGCTCATCTTCCACACCATGCGTGGCGGTGCGCCTGGTGCAGGCCGACGGCTGAACGCGGCGTAGCCAGCCTGCGCGAGCTCCCGCGCCCACAGGTTGAAACGAGCTTGCTTGGTGAAGCGGGAAACCTGGTTGAGTGCGTGCATCCATTTCGTCAGGTAGTGAAAATATTGGCCGTCTCGATCCCACTCGAGCTGTTCATCGAATGGTTCGCCAGCTGCCCGCTCGGGAAGTTTCTTGCCAATGCGCAGGCCGCCGCGCGTGGGATGAGCTGCCCCGTCAGGCTCACCGAGCCCACTCAGCCAGCCGGTCCTCGAATCGTCCGGGCGATACCGTCCGAGTGTGTGGTGCACCCGATCGACCAGGAGCAGTGCGAGCTCGGTATAGCGCAGTTCGGCCGTCTTTCGCGCCAGCGCGAGGAAGTTGCAGACTGCAAATGCGTCCGTCCACAGGTAGCGCTGTTGAGGGCGCTCGGAAGTGAGCCCAGTGCGATCGGCAAAGTGGGTCATGAGCCGAATCGCTTCCTCGATACGAATATCGGATCCATCGAACTTGGTACTCGCATTAGTCACAAGCATGCATATGTTCTCTGCACGACACTTGCCATTAGAAAGATCGTTTGAACCATGCCCATTTCAAACAGGCGCATCATCTGCGCGACCAAAATGATCACACGCAACTATTTCGCTATCGACCGTGTGACACCGGGGGCTGAGCGGAACGATCTTTGCTGTGGATGTGAGCCGCCATGGAGACAATAACAACCTCGAGTATTCGCGATCCGGCAGGCAGCGTTGAAACGTCATCCAACAGCGGATTTCGTCGTGTGCTGGTGTGTCTCGATCGCTCCGCAGCGGCTGAAACAGTGCTCCCGTTGGCCGCACACTTGGCGCAAGTGGACGGTGCACCCATGACTCTCCTCCACGTGATCGAGGCGCTGCCGGACGGTCCCGATATCCACGCTACCGATGCGATCGAATGGGACATCGTACGTGAGGAAGCGCGGTCATACCTCGAGAACTTGGCCGAAGGCATCGAGAATCTTGGAATAGCAGCCGAGAGCCAGGTTGCAGAGGGTTCAGCCGCCCAGGGCATTGCCGCATTGGCTGCGGAGCTCGAAGCTGACTTGCTCGTCTTGTCAACGTGCGGCAAAGGCGGAACGGGCGAGTGGACGCTGGGCGGGACCGCCGAGAAGATTCTCGCTCTCGCTCGGGGTGCGGTACTTATCGTGCCGGCAGGCGCGAGGCAGTCGGCGCCACGTGTGCCGTTGCGTCGTATTCTCGTTCCCCTCGATGGTTCGCTGCGCGGTGAGAGTGTGCTTCCCACCGTTCTCCGCCTCGCCCGCGCGGACGATGCAGAGATCATCATTGCGCACGCCGTACCCGACCCAATCCGCACGGAGGTGCTCTCAACACCAGAGGACCTTGAGCTCGCCCATGAGCTCGCGGATCGTTTGGCAGCTCGTGCCGACGCTTACCTCGAACGGATGCGTTCGCAGCTGCTTGCCGGCGGCGCTCGCGCTAGAAAGGCTGTGTGTCGCGCCACCGATCACCGCGAGGGACTCGTTGCACTTGCGGCCACCGAACGAGTCGACCTCGTAGTCGTGTCGGCGCACGGATCCGTCTGCAACCCCAAGCAGCGCTTCGGCAGCGTCACGTCCCACATCATTGCAAATTCGACGGCGCCTGTGCTCGTAATTCAGGATCTTCCTGGTGCGCGCTGCCACGAGGTTGCTGAACGATCATCACGTCCGCCTTCGAGGTCTCTCGATGAATGCCTCAACAGCGCCTAAACCGCTAACAACGGATGACCGCTCGCCGTCTCGCGAGAACGCCCAAGCTCCTCGAGATATCCGACGCACTGGCGATCCCTTTGTGCAAAGATGCGACCTCGACGCGATCGAGGGTTCGTTCGCACGAGCTCGTGAGCGCCTTTCAGGCGAGCGCTACGAAGATCCTTCCACACGTGCCCTAGCAGAGTGGCTCTTCGACAACGATTATTTGGTGCGGCGCGTGCTCAGCCAGCTACGGCGGGAGCTTCCTTTTGGATTCCAGCGCCGGCTTCCCCGGCTTGTCACAGGCAGCCGCCCCCGGGCGCTCGTCATCGCGGAGATCATCTATAATGGAGGAGCGCGAGAGCTCGACCTCGATGCGATCGAAGGCTATCTCGACTCCTATCAGCAGGTAACGGAGCTGACGATCGCGGAGCTCTGGGCACTACCGGCCCTGCTTCGCCTCGTCATCTTGCGATGCCTTCGCGAGGTTCT
>PLXG01000021.1 GCA_003153195.1 Myxococcales bacterium | reverse complement strand
AAGAGAATGAGGTCGAATCGGCAGGGCTTGTGAAAGAAGGCGTCGCAGCCCGCGTCGGTGGCGCGCTTCGCCCAATCCTCATGACCGGTGATCGCCACGATCGGAATGTGACAGGTTCGCAGATCCTGCTTGAGAAGCCTCGCGGCTTCGCATCCGCCCATTCTCGGCAACGAGAGATCCATGAGGATCAGATCGGGACGCTGCTTGACGGCCATATCGATGGCGTCGATACCGGTTTCGGCGCCGATCACGCGAAAGCCAGCGTCGGCCAGACCGTCGGAGAATAGCTCGTATGCTTCATCGGTATCTTCAACGACCAAAATGAGTCGCGATGGTTCGGTCGGGATTTCTCCGATCATTTCACTCAATCGAGTACTTCTCCAGTCGTGTCATCGACCACGTGCACGTCCAAAAGTCCCATCGCTCGTGACTCATCTGCCGACTGGCGGGCGNNCACCGTCATCCCGGTCAATCGAACGCTGTATTCGTCAGAGTCGCGATTGGCTTGCTCGTCGATATCGTGTGAGACAATTCTTCCGGTCTCTTCTTCGATGACCGAAATGTTGGAGTAGCCTTCGCCTCGAACATGCGCGGCCGATCGATGCGCGTCTCTCAAGGTAGGAAGATGCTGCTCCCACGGTCGTCCTGCGAGCCCGGCGATCGTGTAATGGGCGCTGTGAGCGTCAGACTGTTTGTGAGTTTGCATTTGCCACCGTCCTCACCCATTAGCTAGCCACGTATTTGGACAAGGTCCTGCGATTTATCTGGGTCGTGCGAAACAAAATCGCGGAAAGCGTCAGTTCAGGGCATTCGTTTTACATATGTGCCAGGGGCGTACAGAAAGTTACGACCAATTCTATATTCGGTGTGGCGGAAGCGTATGACTCACGGCCATCACGTCGGTGGCGTAGGCNNTTGGCCGTGGGATCCGTGTCCGCGCACGTTGGAAAAGCTGAAGCCGATGATGGAGAGCTCGGCGAGCTTTTGCTCGACTCGATCTTTTTGAGCGTACGCGGTGGTGATGTTGACCATCTTTGCGGGAGTGGGCGCCATGGATCGCAGTAGACGCGCCATCTCTTCGGCGAGTCAAGCATCCTCACGACTGGCATACGAATCGCACGATGCGAAAGCATGTCGATGCGCTCGTTCACGATCACCCTCGTTCTTGATGGCACGTCTCGTGCTCGGTTGGAAGAGCATGAAACCTTCCCGGGTTGCGGCGTGGATCGATCGAAAAGAAGCCCACATTTTTGAAGTCGGTGCACGCACGTTCGCGCAGACCGCGGTTCACTCCATCAATCGGAAAATTGACCAGAGCGAGAAGCAGAAAGACGACCGCTGCTTCTTTGATGAGGTTGCCGAGGCTCTGAGCGGTGCAGCGCTTTGGCGCGCGCGATCACNNGTGATCTTGTTCATCACCTCGGCGTGTCTGACATGGATCAGGCGGTGCGCTTTGTGACTTTCGATGCGTGGCTGCCGGTGCCCGGAACTCGAATGATGGTTTTGCCCTTGGTCTTGGCAGAATCCACCGTTGAGGCTACAGGCGCGGACAGGTGAGCCAGGATCCGACTCCACGTGGTTTTGTGTACAGCTTTTCGCGGAAGTAGACGTTCCATTGTTTCGCCCGCTTCTCGGCGGGCTATCTGCACGCCACGGTCCGGTCGGCCCAAGTCAATGTACTCTTCACCTTCCGACAGGCGGATCTGCGTTTCCATCTCTCGTACATGATCGACTTCGTCGTCCGAGAGCAGGGCGAAAATGCTGTCGCAGGTGGTGGCCTCGGTTTTTTCTCGGTTTTTCATCAGGTGGGCTCCCTTGTGGTTCTCAGTCTTGAAGTAATTCGATTTTGAGCTCTTGTTCCGCGTTCAGCCAGTCCGTTTGGTCGCTACCGTGTGTACATGAACGCCCGAGATACTTCTCGTAGGCGCGGAGAGCGATGGCTTCCGTCGAAATAGTGATGATCGTCGGGCGCAGCGGAGCAGCATTGAGGTTCAGTGCGGATCTATTCGGGGTCAACGGCTCATGAGAATTCGTAGGCAACATGATCATTTCTCCTGAAAAGGGTTTGTACTTGGATCGTCCGGTAATTTTTCGCAGCTCGGCGACCTGCCGGATGAGAAAGCAATCGCTGGGCCAGCCTATTGAAACCTAGTCGGTAAAGCACTCGAGCCCGCGAACAGAAATGCCACACGGGACATTTTGGTTGGTCCGTCGTGGAAGCAACATTCGCTGCCTCATGCGTCTCAACTGGCATGAACTCTGCACTGTCCCGGTTGTCCTATTGCAAAGGAGCGATCCCATGATCTCTGAGACGCGTAGTCAGATTCTAGTAGGAGTGGACTTCTCGGATGCGGCCAACCTCGCTTTGCGGGAAGCGATTGTCGAATCGGCACGCCGTGGCCAGAGCGACCTTCATGTGGTGTCCTTGATTGACGACAGCACATTTCATCTTTTCCGCGCAGCGGATCATGATGAAACGCTATCCGCGATTGTCGACGGAGTACGAGATCGAGTCACCTATTTGGTCGGTCGAGCGATCGCGGACGACCGTAAAGAACATCCTGATGCGCCAGCACTTACCACGACCGTCCACGTGCGTATCGGCAACATCGCCGATCAGTTGGTCGCTTTGGCCACCGAGATCAGCGCCGATCTCTTGATTGTCGGTTCCCACGGTACGCGCGGCGTGAGGCAGTGGATTCTCGGATCGGTGGCGGAACGAGTCATGAGGCTTGCGCCGTGTCCCGTGCTCGTGATTCGGCCCAAGAACCTTCACGCACTCGACGGACTTCCGAAAATCGAGCCTCCCTGCCCAGCGTGTGTCAGGGCTCGGGTGGAGACCAACGGACAAGAATGGTGGTGCGTCCCGCATCGGGCCGCACCGTCGGAGGCTCATACCTATTCATACAGCGGACGCCTTCTCAATCCGGAGGCGCCGCGCAATCACATGCTCTGAGGTGGGAACGCCCCACTCATCTGAGCGCATCACCAACCACCACCTGCGCTTCGTCGAGAATGCGGCGCAAATGGTTCGCTCCCGAAAAACTCTCTGCATATATTTTATAAATATTTTCGGTCCCCGATGGGCGTGCCGCGAACCATCCGCTGTTCGCCACCACCTTCAATCCACCGATCGGTGCGTCGTTGCCCGGCGCGCGAGTGAGCACCGCTTGAATTGCTTCACCCGCCAGCTCGGTCTGTTTGATATCCGCGGCGGACAGTCTGGCCATCCGCGCTTTTTGCTCCGCGGTCGCCGAAGCCTCCACTCGATCGTAGAGCGGCTCACCGAACTCAAGTGCAAGCTCGCGGTAGATCTCTCCAGGATCGCGCTCCATGCGCGCCGTGATTTCAGCTGCGAGTAGTGCGAGGACGATTCCGTCCTTGTCGGTGGTCCATGCGCTTCCGTCGCGACGAATGAACGACGCGCCAGCGCTTTCTTCTCCGCCAAAGCAAAGTGATCCGTCGAGTAGGCCATCGGCAAACCACTTGAATCCCACTGGCACTTCAAAAATGGCACGACCGAGCTTCCGCGCGATGCGGTCGATCAGATGGCTCGTCACCACCGTTTTTCCGATCGCCGCGTCTTTGCGCCATGTCTGCCGGTGCTGAAGCAGGTAGAAGATCGCGACGGAAAGGTAGTGATTGGGAGACAGCAAGCCGCACGATCGGGTGACAATCCCGTGTCGGTCATGATCGGTGTCGCACGCGAACGCGATGTCGAATTGATCTTTTTGATCGACGAGCTTTTGCATCGCATATCGGGACGATGGATCCATCCGGATCTGCCCGTCCCAATCCGCCGGCATGAAACGGAAGGTCGGGTCGACCGCGTCGTTTACGACGGTAAGATCGAATTTGTAGCGCTCGGCGATCGGATTCCAGTAATGGACCCCGGCGCCGCCGAGCGGATCGACACCCAGTTTGATCTTCGCGCCGCAGATCGCATCCATGTCGAGCACGTTGGCGAGATCGGCAACGTATGCACTCAAGTAATCGTGCCGATGTGTCGTTGCCGTGTGCAGCGCTCTGTCAAACGGAATCCGCTTCACATCGACTAGACGGTTTGCGAGAAACTCGTTCGCCTTGGCTTCGATCCAATTGGTGATCGCGGAATTTGCCGGGCCCCCGTTGGGCGGATTGTATTTGAACCCGCCGTCCTGCGGCGGATTGTGCGACGGCGTCAGGACCACGCCATCGGCCANNCCGTTTGCCGCCAGCACCTCGAGCGCAGTTGTAAAGGCGGGCAGCGACAGTGCGTGGGTGTCCACGCCGAGGTAGAGCGGGCCATTGATCTCGTGTTGGGATCGATAGAGGCAAATCGCCTGACTGATGGCGAGGATGTGTTGCTCGTTGAATGTTCTTTCGTAGGAAGAGCCGCGGTGTCCCGAAGTGCCAAACGAAACGCGTTCCTTGGGAACCATCGGATCCGGGATCTCCGCGTAGTACGCCGCGACGAGTCGGGGCACGTCCACCAGCATCGAAGCTTCGACCAACTTTCCAGCACCTGTACTTATGGTCATGACGTTCTCACCACCTTGGAGGCCCTAGCGTGCCGCAACACGGGCGCCGATGACAGGAAGTTCGCATCGCTCGTTCGCGCTCACCGCGATCGTCGTACGTGGCGAGCGATCATGCGCTCTTCGTCGGTTTGGACCACGTGAACGGTGCAGGTCGCCCCATCGGGACTGATGACCGATCTGCCAGCGGCGTTGCGCGCGGAATCGATCTGCACGCCCAAGTGAGCGAGCCCTTCGCAAATTTGACTGCGAACTGCTGGAGCGGCTTGGCCGATGCCGCCGGTGAAGACGAGCAAGTCGATTCCTCCGAGCGTCGCCACCAGCGCGCCCACCGACTTGCGCGCCTCGTAACAAAACTTCTCAACCGCGAGCGCGGCCTCGCGATCGCTGTCGCGTTTGGTGAGTAGCACTTTCATATCTGAGCTCGAACCCGATACGCCGAGCAGTCCGGCTTGGTGATTAACGAGGTCTTCGAGCGACGATGCGTCGTATCCGTCGTTGAGCAAAAAGAGAAGAAGCCCAGGATCGAGATCGCCGGTGCGAGTGCCCATCATCAGCCCACCGGTCGGAGTGAGCCCCATGGTGGTGTCGATTGACTTGCCGTTTTTGATCGCGACCATGCTGGCGCCACTGCCCAAATGGGCGACCACCGCGCGCCCCATCTTTTGCGTGCCGAGCGTCTCGACGATGTATTCGTACGAGAGTCCATGGAACCCGTAGCGATGCAGACCACGGACCTCGAGTCCTTTCGGCAGTGCGAAGCGGCGCGCGACTTCGGGCAAATGTTGATGAAACGCGGTGTCGAAAGAAACCACCTGTCGGACATTTTGAAAATGAGCTGCAACCGCCTCAATGCAACGTAGCTCAAAGGGCAGATGGAGCGGTGCGAAAGGAATGATTCGGCGAAGCGAGTCGAGAAGTGGTGCGTCGACGACGGTAGGAAGGTAGTGGTCCGGACCCCCGTGCACCAAGCGGTGACCCGCCGAGCTCGGTCGTTCCGAAACATGTTCTTTGAGCAGTGCGAACACCGCAGCGATCGCTTTGGTGTGATTGGGACAGGAAAACGGACGCTCGATTTTGTGCGCTCCATGGCGCAACCAACTACTCCCGCCACTGAGCCCGATGTTTTCAATCTCGCCGCGTGCGATCAGTCGCTCGTCTTGGTCAGAAAATCCAAACAGCGCGAACTTCAGAGACGACGATCCGCAGTTGAACGCGATGATGATCTCTTCGGTCACGACCAGATCCAGTCGCGAATTTCCGGAACATCTTCGAAGTGCTCGTCGATGTACTCGCGGTGGTGTTTGAGCGACGCGTAACACTGATCGATCAGATGAGCGGCGTTGTCGGGCGGACGACGCGCACGTTTGAGCGCCTCGATGCAAAGATGATAGCGGCTCATGTGATTGAGCACGACCATGTCAAAGGGCGTGGTCGTCGTACCTTCTTCGCAATAGCCACGCACATGAAAGCGACTCGCATTCGGCCGACCGTGAAGAAACTGATGGATGGCTCCTGGGTAGCCGTGAAAGGCGAAGATTACGTCGGTGTCGCGCGTAAATAGATCGACGAAAAGATCTTCGGTCATGCCGTGCGGGTGCGCACTCGGCGAAAAGAGCGACATCAGATCGACGACGTTCACGACGCGCACGTGCAGACCGGGAGCATGCGTTTTCAGCCACCATGCCGCAGCCACGATCTCGAGCGTGGGAATATCGCCCGCCGCGGCGAGCACCACGTCGGGTTCCGCTTCGCCGCTCGAGCTGGCCCATTTCCAAATCGAGGCGCCGCGCGTGCAATGGTCGCGCGCTTGGTCGATGTCGAGCCACTGCAGCTGCGGCTGTTTGTCGATGATGATGAGATTTACGTAATTTTTCGAACGCAGGCAGTGATCGGCCACCGACAAGAGACAGTTCGCATCCGGCGGCAAATAGACGCGCGCGACCGTGCCCTTTTTCGAAATGATGGTGTCCATGAAACCGGGTCCCTGATGAGAGAAGCCGTTGTGGTCGTTGCGCCAACAGGTGGAGGTGAGAAGAATGTTGAGCGAGGCGATCGATTTTCGCCACGGCAGCGACTCGCACACATCGAGCCATTTTGCATGCTGCGTCGCCATCGATGCCACTACCAGCGCGAACGCTTCGTAAGTGGCAAAAAGTCCGTGGCGTCCAGTGAGCAAATAGCCTTCCAGCCAACCTTCACAGTTGTGCTCGCTCAATACTTCCATCACGCGACCTACAGAAGTGACATGGTCGTCGTCGACGATGAGCGGAGCGACCAGACAGCGATTCTCCACTTCGTACACCGCGCCCAATCGATTGGAGTTCGTTTCGTCGGGACAAAAGAGGCGAAAATTGTGGTGTCGCGCATTCTTGGTGAAAATATCGCGCAGCATCATTCCCAGGCGCGACGTAGATTCGCATCGCTCTTGGGCCGGCTCTTTCACCTGGACTGCGTAGTCGTTGAAGTTCGGCAGCTCGAGTGGGATGAGCAGCTTGCCGCCGTTCGCGTGCGGATTCGATCCCATGCGCCGGTCGCCTTTGGGCGCCAAACTTGCCAGTGGGGCGATGAGCTTTCCACTTTCATCAAAGAGCTCTTCCGGACGATAACTTTTCATCCACGCTTCGAGCATCTGCAAGTGCGCCGGATTTTCGCGTACGTTGGCGAGCGGAACTTGGTGTGCGCGGAACGTGCCTTCGACGCGTTTACCATCGACCACCTTGGGGCCGGTCCAGCCCTTGGGTGTGCGCAGGACCATCATCGGCCACAGGGGGCGGACTTGAACACCGCCTGAGCGCGCATCTTTCTGAATCGCACGAATCTTTTCGTAACAAACGTCGAGCGCTTCGGCGAAGTCGGCATGCACACGCATCGGATCGTCGCCCTCGACGAAATGCACGTCGTATCCGTGGCCTGAAAATAAGCTGCGAATCGATTCGTCACTTGAACGTCCGAGGACGGTCGGCCCGGCGATCTTGTATCCGTTGAGATGGAGAATCGGTAACACCGCGCCATCGCGCGACGCATTGAGGAAGTGAATTCCCTTCCACGATCCTTCGAGCGGTCCCGTCTCCGCTTCGCCATCACCGACTACCGCCACGACGATGAGATCGGGGTTATCGAACGCGGCGCCAAATGCGTGCGTCAGAACATATCCAAGCTCTCCGCCTTCGTGAATCGATCCAGGTGTCGGCGGACTCACGTGGCTCGGAATCCCATTCGGCGTGGAAAATTGGCGAAACAGCCGACGCATCCCCTCCCCATCGGCGGTCATGGTCGGATAGATTTCTGAGTAGGTACCCTCGAGATAGACGCTCGCTAGCAGAGCGGGTCCGCCATGTCCTGGTCCGGCTAGAAAAATCACGTTGGCGTCGTGCTCGATGATCAGTCGATTCAGATGCACATAGATGAGGTTTAGCCCAGGCGAGGTACCCCAATGGCCAAGCAAGCGCGGCTTGATGTGCTCCAGTTTGAGCGGCTCCCGAAGGAGTGGGTTGGATTGAAGATAAATCTGCCCGACGGTGAGGTAGTTCGCGGCGCGAAAATAGGCGTCGATCGATGAGAGCTGTTGAGCGTTCATCCCGTATAAGTATCACAGCATCTTCTGAGCCACAGCGAATGCCGGAGACTTCCAATATGACTTTACTGAGCGATCAAATCTGCCTCGGTGGGGCAAAATAGCTCGCTCTTACGAAGGGTGCTGATGCGGGAGCCCTGTCAGACCGCCGGTCACTGACGGCACGTCTACTGCAAAGAGGCATTTTCCTTCAAGACGCTCGAACGATCGGAATAGAGAATGAAAAAGCCCAATCAAGCGACGCCGGAAAAGTTGGAGCACGCGTTTTCACCGATGAAGCATGAAGACGACGGGAATGCCTCTTTTTCCGATCCCAGGGAAGCTCCCGGTGAGCAGGTCGTCGAAGAGCTCCTCAATAAAGACATGCCCGAAGACGACGATAAGTAGCGGGGCGGGGCGGCGCATCCCTTTGCGCTGCGGCTTCCGTGGCACGACAAATGCTGCGACATAAAGCATGACCTACCCGCACACTGCAGTCTGGATCGATCAAAAAGAAGCACACATCTTTCACGTTGAAGCTGAATCGTTTACGCGTTCGACTGTTCACGCGACCGGTCGCGAGGTTGAACATCAGAAGCGCGAGATGTTCGGCGAGAAAAATCATCCGCAAGACGAGCAGCACTTCTTCCAGAACGTGGAGAAAGAGCTCGGAACGGCGCAGGGAATTCTCTTGCTGGGTCCCTCAACGGCGAAGTTTCACTTTCTCAAGCACGTTCAGAAACACACACCTGCACTTGCCTCGCGCATCGTTGCCACGGAGACCGTCGACCACCCGAGCGACGGTCAAATGGCGGCCTACATTCGCAATCATTTTTTGACGGCGAGTCCGAAACAAGACTCAGTGCCTTGAGTGGTAATTGTTCGGAAGAAATCGCTGCCGTTACGACCTGGTGCGAAAGAGGGGAGTCGAACC
>PLXG01000381.1 GCA_003153195.1 Myxococcales bacterium | reverse complement strand
GGCTGCGCCGCGAGGTCGCCGAGAAAGCAGCCGGCGTACGGCCGACTTCGTCGGAGAAAGCGAAGTCGCAAACTGCCCAGGCCAAATCATCGCGCTCGCAGTCTTCGCAGCCGCGCGCATCTCGATTGTCTGACAATCGCCTACGCGAGATCTACAAGCAGCTGGAAGCACCCTACGGATCGAGCTTAGAAGAAGTGAAGAAGTCGTTTCACCGATTGATGCGTAAATATCATCCCGACCTGCACGCGGGAAATCCGACCAAGCACAAGGCCGCGACCGAGCTGACCATGTCGCTCACCCAGGCGTACGACGAGCTCGAGAAACACCTCCAGAATCCTCGCTGAGGAAGTCGCGACTTTCGAGTCGGTAACCCTCAGTTTTTTGATAGCGCCATCAGATAACTCGCGAGATCTGCTACGGACGGCGTCGGCATAGTCGCTGCACTATCCGGTTTCATGAAAAAGCCCAAGAAACGCATCGCTCGATCGCTCTTGGCCGCCGGGATTGGCGCTGCGCTCGCACTCGGCAGCTGCGACTCCACGCCGGGACCCTTTGGCAACTTGGTCGCCCATCCCTGCGACGATGCGGGCAATCTCGATTGTACGCACGATATGAGCGTCCCCGATCTCGCCGATAGCGACGGACCGTTCGGCAACCTGCGCCCGATCGACTCGAGCACACCGAACGACGGCGGAACGACCGACTGATGCGGCAAAAACATGAAGAGCTGTTCGAGCTGTCGATGCTGGGCGACGCCTTTGAGAAACGTTATCGCCGCATGCGCCCGGAAGTCGAACGCATGCCGTGGGGAACGCTCACGCCGGCAAAATATCCGACAGAGATCGTGGCGGCCGCGCGTCGCTCATGGACTCTGTCGGCGTATCAGGAACATCGTACCGGCGCTGCTTGCGCGGCGACTTTGGAAGCGTTGATCGCGGCCCGCGCACCACTCGACCTGATCGCGGTCGCGACGCGCTTTCCGCTCGACGAGATGGCTCACGTCGAGATGTGCGCGAGAATTGCCGGCGAGCTCGGCGGGGGAACACCGCTTTTGCACAATTCCTGGTCGCTGGTGCCGCATCCCTCGCCTTCGCTGCCGCCACTTTTGCGCGCCGCCGAATTGGTGGTGCGCGTCTTTTGCGTGGGTGAAGCGGTCTCCATTCCACTCCTGCGCGGCACCTGGAAGGCCAGCAGCCATCCGCTTTTGACCGCCGTGCTCGGACGCATTGTCAAAGACGAAGCCGCTCACGGAAGATTCGGCTGGGTGTTCCTCGATTGGGTGGCAGAATTCTTGGGCGAAGACGAGCGAAAGCATCTGCGGATGATCGCGCGCGAAGAAATCGCAAAGTTGGAAACCAGTTGGGACAACATGAAACCCAAGGTCTTCGGCGTTGGCGATGTCAACGCGCTCGGATGGATGGAATCGGAAGCTTACCTTGCGCTGGCGCGCCGAGCCATGGAGACCGTGGTCAAGGCGCCGCTGAGGGCGCGCGGTTTACTCGACGGCTGATCTTCGCGTCCGCGCGCGTTGCCGGAGATAAAGCGAAAGGAAAAGCGCCGCCGCCAGTGCCAACGCGAGGCCACTTTCAGTCGGCACTCCCGCAAACGAACAGCCCCCGCCGCTGGAGGTCGTCCCTCCCGACAGATCCGCGGTCGATCCCGATCCGTCGGACAGAGTGGCGCTCAGATCGCGCGGGTGATCCGTGCTGCCTAAATCGCCGTTGGCCGACAAATCGTCTGACACGCCCAAATCGGCGGGAGCACCGCTGAGATCGGCGCCGAATAGATCGACTGAAGACGAGGTCATGTCAGCGATCACCGTCATGTCGGCGATCACCGTCATGTCGGCGACGACTGTCATGTCCGGCATCACGGTAGTGATCGCCTTGCACGCCGAGAACTCCGACGTCGCGCCGGTTGTTAAATCGGTTGCGGTCGAGGTGACCACTCCGGCGGTATTCGGGAGTCCGGTCGCGCTGAGGTTCGTGTTTCCGCTACTGTCGGTGGTGACGCTGGCGAATCCAAGGAACGTTCTACCTTCTCCACCACCGGCCAGCGCGCTGCAGGTCGGGCTGGCGAAGAACTCTACGCGGTAGGTCTGGCTCGCTTTGGCGCCGAACGTACCGCTCACGCTGATATTCGATCCGTCGGTGGTGGCGCTCGAAAGCACCGGATAGTTGGTGCTCCCGTCCGTATCGAGGTGATCGTTGGGGTAGTTGACCGTTCCGATGTCGATGCCCACACCGCCGCTGCTGTCGATCGAATTTCCCAGGATGGTCGCACCGGCCCCGGCACCGGTAAATACCGCGGGGCAAGTGAAGGCGCCTCCATGGCCATTATTGCGGAGCACGTTTCCTGCGCCGGCGGCGGTCCCACCGAAGATGTTGTTGCTGCCCGTGCTCAGATTGACGGCGTAGTACTCGTTGCCGAGCGCATTGCCAGCGGAATCGAGGCCGATGATATTTCCCTGAATCGTCACGCTCGACGCGCTCGACTGCAGCGAGATGCCGTTGATGTTGCCGGAGATCAAATTTCCCGCGCCCGCGGTCGTGCCGCCGATGAGCGTGTTGTTGCCGGGTGCCGCGATGGTGATGGCTCCGTTGTTGTTGGCTAGCGCGCCCGCGGCCAGTGCCAACCCGGCCACGTTGGTGCCGATGTAATTTCCTTGAATGATGTTGCCCGACGAGACGTGTAGCGTGTTCTCGTAGATCCAGACCCCGGTCACCGCGCAGGTGATGATGTTGCGCGCCCCCGGTGTGGTCCCGCCGATCTGATTGCTGCCGGAATCTTCCAGACGTAAGCAGGTGTTCGAAGCGATCGGCAAGGTCACCCCATCGCTGGCGACTCCGAGGAAGTTTCCGGTGATCGTGTTGCCGCTCGAGCCACTCATCCAGATCTGATTTCCCGCTTTATCGAGGATGAGGCCGCGCACGGTCGAGCCCCCCGATCCGGCGTTGAACTGCAGCGCGGTGCCCGAGCCCGAGCCGACGATCTCGATCTTGAGCACCGCGTTCGATCCAACGGCTAAAGTGTTGGCCGAGGATCCATTTTGCGTGTAACCATCGATCAAAACCGGTTCGCTGATGTCGAGCTCGCCCACGGTAATGGTGTGCAGGCCGCTGCCCGAAATATTGAAGTTGATGGTATCGAGGCCGACCGAGCCGGCGGCGGCATCGCCGGAAACCAGGTTGGTGTTCGCCGCGGTGATCGCCTCGCGCAAGCTCACTCCGTCGCCGGTACCGATGGTGTCGAGCGTGTTGGTCACCGTGTAGGTGGTCGCGCGAGCCACGCCGCTCGCGGAAACAATCAACAATCCAAGTGATACTGTAAGCGAACGCATAGGCACTCCTCGCCAAATAGGCTGGCGAACATCCTATCGAACTCGTCGCAGCAAAGGTGAGAGATCGCCGCAATCACTTGGGACAGAAGACGCTCGCCTTGGAAAGCGGCCGACGTTCGAGCGAATCTCTACCGAACGCCATCAGGATCGGCTGATGGTCCACGTCGACCGAGAACCGCTGCGGACCGGTCTACCCTTGGCCGGCGTCGCGACAATGCATGTAGGACGTGAGAAAATAGTCGGCGCGCGATCGATCGACGTAGGACAAGCGCCGACGCTGCTCCGGGAGCAGAATCGCTGCGGCGATCTTGCCCGGCTCGTCGGCCACGTTGATGGGAATGATGCTGCGCGAATCAACTTCGAGCACCTGTTCGAGCGCTCGACGGTAGGAGAGTCCCCAGTAGTCGAGCTCCATCTTGGCCCGCGCCTCTCGAATGCCGCCCGAAAGGGCGTTGAAGTAGCAATCTTGGAACGGACGATTGCGCACCATGAACGAAAGCACCAAGGCCGCGTCGATGACGAGCACTCCTCGGAGTAGAAACGACAGGACACGTCCGCGCCCACGCGACAAATATTCGAGCCCGGTGACCGCGACGATCAACATCGCCGGATACACGAAGAAGTGATGTCGCCAGGAGTTGTAAAGCGCCGTCCCCAAGATCGCCGCCGCCGCAATGGGCCCGAGCAGCCAGGCGAGCACGAACAGATCTGGCCAACGTTCGTGCAGCCAACTTCGTGGTGAGCGAATTCCCGCGCTGATGAGCACCACCAAACCAATTGCCGTGAGGCCCCGCACAGAGATCGGAATCGTCTTGAGCATCCAGACCGGTGTGTAATGCCAAGGCACTCGAACTGCGTCGATGAGCTGACCGTCGTACAAGAACGTGAAATGAAATTTGAGGGCCGCGGTCTGACGCAACGAGGTGGCAAAGTTGGCGAGCGGGCTGTCCCAAGATACGGCCAAAACAGCACGACCAATATCGCGGTTGTCGTCAAATAGAGTCCCATCAGCGCCGCGATTTTCCGACCCGTTTCGCGCGCCATCATCCAGGCGCCGTTCCAAACGGTGAACAGAGGAATCATGACCGTGGTGAGTCGCACATCGATCGCCGCCGCCGATACGAGCGCGTGTCCGAGCGCGCGGCGAAGACTCGGCTTTTCAAAAAACCAACACATCGAAAGGGCAGCGAAGATCGAGAACGCGAGTGCGCCGATGTCGACCGAGTTGTAGAACGCATGAGCGAAGATGCGTGGGTTCAGTACCAGCAGGGCACAGGCCAGCAGTCGATATCAGCGAAAAAATAGCTGCACAGTCGATAGAAAGCGATCGTCGCCGCCCAAAAGATGAGGAACACCACCAGATGGCGGCAGAAGTACTGCTGTCGCGAATCGCGCAGTGAAAACGCGTGCTGAAGCTCGGTGATGGTCAGCTCCAAAAGCGGCGAATGCACTACCTGATGTTGGCTGCCGCAACCCTTGATCGGCACGCCGTGCAATCTGCCGTCGGCGCAGTCTCCCAGCAGTTGGTTGTTCGGATCGTCCCAACTCAGGCCGTAATCGCGAAAGGAAATCAGGCCGACCGCCAGCAGCGAGAAAAAGAAAAGCGCCAGCGCGACTCGCTTGCCGGTGAAAGAATTTTGCGGCATTTAAGAAATATGCCTCGCGTCGGCAACGAAGCGATGATGTGCACGCAGCAGCTCGGTGTCGCGGACCATCGATCGTCGCCAGTTGTTCTTGCTCACGTTTGGCGACCATATTCGCGCGCGCGACAGAGTCAGCTCCCGGGCAGAATCTCGAACAGTTGTGGCGGTACTCGGCGACCGACAAAGGTCTGCGTCACTTTTCCAGCTGAGAAGATGGCGATCACGCGCGAGGTACCGGAAAAATATTCGCAGACTTCCAAGGTCTCGCCGACGCCGTAATCCGCGCCCACGCTCGCGCGCTTGAGCGTGGTGACCCGGGCCGCGTGCAAAAGTGGATGTTGAAGTCCATCGTGAAGCACGCGCTCGGGCGGATTTTCTCCGACCACAATTGCGGCGCGCGAAAGCCACAGCGGCTCGTCGGCACCTTGATAGAGAAAGCTCTCTTTGCCACCGTCGGTCAGACGATAGAATTGGTGCGGTCGATCGGATCGGCCGGGCGACATGGGCAGCGCGCCTTCGACCAGAAAATCGTCTCCCGAATACTGAACGATGTCGCCGATTCGCAAGCTCGCCAGCGTTCGCTCTTCGCCCTCATCTGAAGGTGGAAGCGCGGCCAGCTCGGGCGCGGCCGGAAGCGCGGAGTCTTCGGCCGCCGCGGAATCGCGCGCGCGCAACCGACCGACGATCGAGGCCGCCATGTAGGCGACGCCCACACATCCAAGAAGCTCGAACAGCACGTCCCTACAGTAGCAGTGATCGGACCGGTACGGAGGTGTCATCGATTCCCTTTTTGCCTGCCTAATTCGGCACATCGGAGTGCGGAAATCGCCTTTGACTTCGCAAACTAAAGCGGGTTTACTACCGCCACCGATTGACCGGGAGAGACAAGCCAATGCTCGCAAAAGGTGCGCCGGCTGCCCCAAGCTCAGAAGAGGAGATTTTTTCGCTCCTCGATGACAACGGACAGGTGAAAAAAGGCGCTCGGGCGCCGGAAGTTTCAGATCAAGCGGCGCTCGCGCTCTATCGCGGGCTCGTGCAAGTTCGTTTGGTCGACGATCGAATGATGAAACTGCAGCGCCAAGGGCGACTCGGCTTTTACATGCTCTCGACCGGCGAAGAGGCGACCCACTTCGGCGGCGCCTTCCCACTGCGCGCGACCGACTGGGTCTTCCCGTCGTATCGCGAGCCGGGCATCGCGTTTTGGCGCGGCTACACCGTCCTAGAATATACCAATCAGCTGTTCGGCAACGCCGAAGATCCAGTGAAGGGCCGACAGATGCCGGTTCATCACTCGGCCAAGTGGCTCAATTTCGTCTCCATTTCGTCGCCGGTCGGAACGCAAATTCCGCAAGCGGTGGGCATGGCGATGGCGGCCAAGTCGCAAAAGAAAGACGACGTAGCCATCGTCTATTTCGGCGAAGGCGCGACCTCGACCGGACAGTTTCACGTCGGTATGAACTTCGCCGGTGTGTTCAAAGCGCCGTGCATTTTCTTCTGCCGCAACAACGGCTGGGCCATCTCGACGTCGATGGAGAAGCAGACCGCGTCGAAGTCGTTCGCGATCAAAGCGCTGGCCTACGGAATGCCCGGCGTTCGCGTCGACGGCAACGATCTGCTGGCGGTCATTCAGGTGGTGACCGAAGCGACGGAGCGAGCGCGTCGCGGCGAAGGTCCGACCTTCATCGAGGCGGTGACCTATCGTCGTGGCGGACATTCTTCGTCGGACGATCCCAGCTCCTATCGCGATCCGGCCGAAGTGACGAAGTGGGAAGCGCACGATCCGATCGAGCGTTGGCGTCGGCATTTGGCGTCGCGCAAGCTTTGGACGCAGGAGCTTCACGACAAGTACACCAAAGAGATCAACGATGAGATCGCCGAGGCACTCAAGCACGCGGAGAAGGTGGCCATGCCGCCGGTGGAGTCGATGTTCGACGATGTGTTCGCCGAGCTCACCCCGCAACTGATCGAACAGCGGGCCGAGCTGATGGCGATGCCGCGCGCGAAGGGCGGACACTAATGCCGATCATGAACATCATTCAGGCGGTCAACGACGCGCTCAAGCTGGAGATGAAGCGCGACTCTCGCGTGGTGGTTCTCGGTGAGGACGTAGGCAAATTCGGTGGCGTCTTTCGCGCTACCTCGGGACTGTTCGACGAATTCGGCCCCGATCGGGTGATGGATACGCCGCTCGCCGAAGCCGGCATCATCGGCGCGGCCATCGGCATGGCGCTCTATGGACTCAAACCAGTCCCGGAGATTCAATTCTCCGACTTCATCTATCCGGCGTTCGATCAGATCGTGAACGAGCTGGCCAAGTTTCGTTATCGCTCGGGCGGGCAATATCCGGCGCCGGTTGTGATTCGCACGCCCTACGGCGGCGGC
>PLXG01000204.1:21590-44216 GCA_003153195.1 Myxococcales bacterium | reverse complement strand
CGAGTTCGTGACCGAATTCGACAATCAAGTCTACGATCACCGATTGCGCGCGCTGGTGCATGTGCCGTTTCACGCCACCGCGCTCGACGTCGAGCATGGACTGTCGGTGGTGTCACGTCCACTCGATCCGCAAACTGCGCTCGGCTCGGGTACCGAGCGCGCCGCCAAGACCGGGCAGCATCATGACTTCGTCGACGTGTACGACGGCTCAGTCGGTGTGGCTCTGATGAGCCCCGGTCTGCCGGAGCACGAAGCGGTGAACGAACCATCCGGCACTCGCATCGCGCTCACGCTGTCCCGCTCGGTGGGCTGGCTTTCGCGCGGCGATCTCTCGGTGATCGATCACGCCGCCGGCCCAATGGTACCGACGCCGGGCGCTCAAGAAATTGGGCAGCATCGGTTCGAGTACGCCGTGGTCCCGCATCGAGGCGATTGGGCTGCTGCGGATCTTTACGCCGAGAGCGCCGCGTACTGTGCGCCGCCGCTTCCGGTCAAGCCGAGCGGAAAGACGATCGCTCCCCTCGACCGCGCCTTGATCTCGGTGTCGGCCCCAGTCCGAATCACCGCCATTCACCCGGCGGAAACGCGCGCCGGGGTCGTGGTGCGACTGCTCAACGCATCCTCCAATCCTCAGGTCGCCCAGATCGCGGCCGGCTTTCGACTGCGCGAAGCGGTGCTGATCGATCCGCTCGAGAAGCCAATCGGCAGCTCGCCCGCAGAAAATGGTCTGACGTTGACCGGTCAGCGAGTCGAAGTGCCTCTTCGTCCCTGGCAGATCGCCACCCTGGTGCTGCAATGAGCTCGTTTATTTTATTTCTGGGAATGCTCGCCTTTTCCGACTCGGGCTACACACCCATTGCCGACGTGCACGGCGTGAAGGTGTACAAACGCGACAGTGGCAAAGGGATCGATCTGGCCGGCGAGGGCATGATCGACGCTCCGCCCGAGCAGGTGCGAAAGGTGCTGCTCGACTACGAAGCGCATCCCAAATGGAACAAGAATTTGGCCGAGAGCAAGGTGCTGCACAAAGATGCCGACGCGCTCGACGTCTATCAGCGCCTCGATCTGCCGGTCTTGAGCGATCGCGACTACACGCTGCACGTGAAGTGGGGACATGACGGCGACACGCTGTGGTTGCGCTTTGCCGCTGACAATGATCGCGGCCCCGCACCCAAAAAAGGCGTGGTGCGTTTGAGCGATGACGAGGGGGAATGGACACTCCAGCCGAAAGATGGCGGCGCCCACACTTGGGCTCGCTACCACTTCCGTATGAACCTGGGCGGCTCTGTTCCCGGCTGGATGGGAAAGGGCAGCGCATCGAAGGAGGTTCCCACGCTCTTCGATCACGTGCGGGAACAACTGAAGTATTATCGGTGAGTCGGGGATGTCGTGAGATTTACGCAGCGCGGGTGCGCAGCGTGAGCAGCGTGAGTTCCGATCTCATTCCAATTCGAAGTGGCGGTCCCGTCGTTCCCGCGCCGCGATTGACATAGAGCCAGCTCTGCCCTCGACGATAAAGTCCGTGCGTGAACGGCGTGATGAGTCGCGCGAGGTTCAGCTTAGGCAGGCCGGGCACCGCAACTTGTCCGCCATGCGTATGCCCCGACAGCGTGAGCTCCACGCCTGCCGCCGACAGCTCGGTGAACAGCGCCGGATCGTGTGCCAGCATGAGCGTCACTACGCCATCGGGGCGCGCGCGCAACGCGTCGGTTACCGAAGCGCGTCCCGACCAAGTGTCGTCGACGCCGCCGATGTAGAGCTGCGATTCATCGCGATCGATGAGCACGCCGCGATTTCTCAGCACGGAGATGCCACCGCCCTCGAGCGCCGAGACCAACTTGTCGCCGTCGGTAAAATAGTCGTGATTGCCCATCGACGCGAAGACGCCGTCGCGCGCTTTCAGCACTGACAGCGCGCGCGCCACCGCATCGACGTACTTGTCGCCCGAGGTAATGAGATCCCCGGTCACCGCCACCAGATCGGGCTTGAGCCGAACCAGTCGCTCGGCCCATCGACGCACCTTGGCCTCGGACGCGAAGGCGCCGCAATGCACGTCGGAGATCTGCGCCACCCGATAGCCGTCGAAGACAGCGGGAAGATTGTCGATGCGCACCTCTTTGTGCACCACACGTGGCCGGCGCATAGTCCACAAAAATCCGAGCGCCAAGCAAACCCCGGCGAACGCGCCCAGGTGCGGCGAAAATGGCTGACGCAAAACCGCAAACAGCAGCTCGGCGATCGGTAGGATGGCGGCGAACGCCAAACAGCTCGCCCACCAGATGAAGAACGGCCACAGCGCGCCGAAAAGAAATCGCTTTCGAATCGTGCTGCCGTTGAACATCAGCCGAAACCCCGAGAAGAACGCCGTGGTCAGCGCCGCACCGAGGATGAGCGGAATCAGACTGTGAAAGTGGATCGACAGCACGACGATCGCCGGCAACTGAATCATGATCGAGAGTGCCAGCACCCACCAACGGAAACGACCACGACGAGGTTTCACTGGCGAGAAGTCTAGCAGCCGCGCGCCGGGCGGCAACTACGTCCTAAGGATAGGTCATCACCAGGTAATAGATGGCATCTTCTCCATCCGGGTTGTGATAGCTGTGCGGCACGTCGGCCTCGAACAAGATCGCGTCATCCACTTCCAGCGCGAACTGCTCGTCGGCGAGCGTGAGGTTGAGCCTGCCCTGGCTCACCACCAGATTCTCGAGCGTGCCCGGCGCGTGCGGCTCCGCTTCTTCGCTGGCGCCGGCCTGGAGCTTCAGTTGGTAAAATTCCACTTTGCGCGAAGCGTCGGCTGGAAAAAGCGGTCGCGAGAAAAATTGTCCGCTCGACGAGTGTAGGTGCTTCGAGTCGCTCGCCTTCAACACACGGGTCTGCCGGCGTGAAAGGTCCGCGATCAGCGCCGAGAAGGGTAGCTCGAGCGCCTGCGCGATTTTCCACACTACATTAATGGTGGGCGCACTCTGGCCGAGCTCGATCTGCCCGAGCATCGAGCGACTGACGCCCGACAAGGTGGCCAGCTTCTCCAGAGAGAGGCCGCGCTCGCCGCGAAATTTGTGGAGGTTATTGCCGACCGCGCGCGTCAGTCCTTCCGATTTGTCTGACGTTGCGGGTATCCGATTGCGCATGGCGGTAGAGCCCGACTTGTTCGCCACTTCGTTACGCTCCGTTATAGCGGATGATATGTCAAGGAAAGAGGTGTTTCCAAATCGGATACCATCAAGTGAAATCAATGACTTCCAAGATTCGGCCGACCCGTCCCTGCAGCCCGAACTCGCTTGTACCTCCGGCGCTGTGCTAGAAAAAGGAGGAGGTACCATGCGTCCAAGCTTCGGGCTGCTCCTCGCTTTATCGATTCCTTTGGCGTCCACCGCGCGGGCCGATGGCGGCTCCGACATTCTGGCGATCGATCAAGCGCAGAGCTCGGTCACCTATCATTTAGTACACAAGCTCCACAAGTTCGATGGCGTATCGAAGAAGCTCGAAGGACGCGCGCGGGCGCTTCCAACGGGGCAAGTGCAAGTCGGGGTGCGCGCTCAGGTGGAGAGCTTCGACTCCGGCAACGTGAACCGTGACGAGCATATGAAGGAGACCGTCGATGCTTCGCGCTTCCCGACGGTGGAGGTGAAGGCGCTCATGGAGGGAGTGACGCCGCCGGCTACCTTTCCGTCGACCATCGACAAGCAGGCCAAGGTGCAGATCACGCTTCACGGCGTGCAGGAGTCGCTCGACGTTCCGGTGCAGCTGGTATTCGAGAGCGCCGACCGCGTACGCGTCACCACTTCGTTCAACGTCAGCGTCGAAGGATTCAAGATCGAACGGCCGAGCCTGATGTTCGTCAAGATCGACGACGCCATGAAGGTCGACGCCAAGCTGGTCTTCGTGAGGAATAAATGAGCTGCTCACGCCGCGAGTTTTGCGGTGTAATGGCGGGAGGGACCGCGCTTCTCTCGGTGGGACTGCCCGGCTGCGGCAACGACGTCAACGCTGCGCCGTCCATCACCGCGTCGGTGATTGACGATTCAAGCTCGGATCACTACGGCCAGATTCCAATCTTGGTGCCGCGTTATCCGGATCTAATGGCGGCCGGTGGTGCCATCACCGTCTATCTCGAACCGCTCGCTCCGGCCACACGTCCATTCGAGATTCCAGTGCACGGCGTCTTGCTCATCCATCGTGGTGCGCCGGGCGACAACAACGAATACATCGCGGTGCAATCCAACTGTCCACACGCGGGATGTCCACTCGGCTATTCGTCGTCAGACAAATTGATCGAGTGCCCGTGTCACGCGTCGAAATTTCGCACCGTGGTCGATCTTGGCAGCACCACCGAGCACGTGGGGGACGTGGTGCACTTGCCGGCTCGCCAAGGACTCACCGCCTGGGCCGCCGCCGTCGACGGCGACACGGTCTACATCGATCTCAACACGCTGGCCAACAACGACATGTTGCCGGCGGTTGTCGACGGTAAGGTCACCCTGGTAGTCGGACAGTATCCGGCGCTGCAGCAGACTGGCGGCAGTCTCACCGGCCAACCGAAGGGGCTCGCCGATACGCTGGTGGTGGTGCGCGTCAGCGACTCAGCCTTCACCGTGCTGAGCGCGATCTGTACCCATCAATCCTGCACCGTGATGTATGCCCCCGGCGATAAAGCCTTCGACTGTCCCTGTCACGGTTCGGTCTTCGATGTGAACGGCAAGGTTCAAGCCGGACCGGCTCCGGCACCACTCACCAACTATGCGAATACCTTCGACGGCACCACCCTCACCATCACCGTCGCTTAGGGCCGTCTCGTAGCTCCTCCCCGCGTGCACGAAGTCCCACAGGCGCTGTATTTATTGTGAATTTCGTTACTCAATGAGTGTTTTATTCTCCTTCCCTGATCGATCCGTTCCTGTATATTCCCAATCGCTTCGGACCTGGCGAAGGAGGATCGAATGCGAATTTCAAGCTCGATGTCTTTGGCGGCGTGTCTCTCTCTGTTTGCGTGCACTCCGCAAGGACGTCCTGGCACGGTGGTGCCAACCGGTAACGGCGACACCGCGGGCGATGGTGGAGCCGGCGGATCGATCGATCCGACCAAGCCCAACAACAACTCCACCGATCCAGTGACCTGCGATCAGGCCGCGTCGCAACGATCGTACATCGGCTGCGACTATTGGCCGACGGTGGTGGCGAACGGCGTCGATCCAATCTTCGACTACGCGGTGGTGGTGGCCAACAACGGTGCCGTCGACGCCGACATCCAAGTCACGGGGCCGGGCGGCGTTCAGCGTACGGCCTCGGTCGCGCCGAACGAGCTCACCAAGATCTATCTGCCGTGGGTGCTCGATCTCAAAGGTGGAAACATCTCGGCGTTCGATTTCGTGCCGATGACGGCCACCGTTCGGAAGGCGGGAGGCGCGTACCACTTGGTCTCCACCGCACCGGTGACCGTCTATCAATTCAACGCGCTCGAGTACAAAGGGCAGGGCGGCCCCTCCGGCAAAGATTGGTCGCAGTGCCAAGACACCACCGGCCTGGGCATGGGCTGCTACTCGTACACCAACGACGCGTCGCTCCTTTTGCCGTCGACGGCAATGACCGGCAACTATCGCGTCGCCGGCATTCACGCCTGGCAGCAGCTCAGCGGATACGTTGCCATCACCGGCACCCAGAACGGCACCACCGTCACCTTCAAGGTTTCGCAAAGCGGAGAGATCCTCGCCGGAGGTGGATTGGCGGCGACCAAAGCGGGTGGAACCGTTTCGTTCAACGTCGATCAAGGTGAGGTCGTTGAGATTTTGGGCGGCACCGCAGATACGTCCGACCTTTCAGGATCGGTCATTCAGGCGACCGCGCCCATTCAAGTCATCACTGGGCATCCCTGCATGAACAATCCCGCCGACGCGCCCGCCTGCGATCACGTCGAAGAGACCGTGTTCCCCGCCGAGACGCTGGGCAAACACTACATCGTCACAGTGCCCACCGGCCCCAACGGAACGCCGGTCGGACACACCGTTCGTTTCTACGGAAACGTCGACGGCACCAACCTCACCTATCACCCGACCATCGCTGGCGCGCCGGATACGTTGAACGCGGGCGAGGTGGTCGAGATCTCGCAGCTCTCCACCGATTTCGAAGTGACCGGCGATCACGAATTCATCATCGGTAGCTTTCAGCTGGGCGGAACCCTCGTCGATCCGATGGGTGCGCTCTCGCTCAATTTTTCGCAGGGCGATCCGGCCGAGAGCTTTGCGGTCTCGGCGGAGCAATTCCGATCGAGCTATGTGTTCCTCGCGCCCGACGATTATTCGGAGAGCTATGTCGACATCGCGGTGCCAGCTGGCGCCACCGTGACCGTCGACGGAACTACGGCTTCGAAAGCGGCGTCACCGATCTCGGGATCGACCTTCGGCGTGCTGCGTCTCAAGCTCGGCGCGGGCGTCTCCGGCGCGCACGTTCTTACCGCCACTGCGCCCGTCGGGATTCAGGTTATGGGCTACGGCGACTACACCAGCTATCAATATCCGGGTGGCCTCGACCTACAAGCGATCGCGCCTCCGCCGATTTTCTAAAACGTTCTTGGCGCATCTCGGCGCCCACAACATGAAACGACGTGTCGCTCTACTTCTCCTCATTGTCGCTGCGCTGGTGATTGCATTTGGGCACATCGGCGATCGGCTCATCCTGTGGCCGACCACCGCCGCCGAAGACGCGCGCGGGGCCAAGCGCTTCACCGTTCCATTCGAAAGCGGCGAGCTCGAGATCTTCCGCGCTGTTTCGTCGGTGAAGACGCCGGATGTCTTCGTACTTCGATTTTACGGAAACGCCGATCGCGCCGAACGCCGGATCGCCAATGAAGCCGCGGCTTGGCCCGATCGCAACATCGAGTTTTGGGGCGTGAACTATCCCGGATACGGCGGTTCGACCGGCCCGGCCCAACTCAAGCGAATCGCCGATGCCGCGCTCGCCGCCTACGACGCCGTTCATGCTGTGGCCGGCGACCATCCCATCTTTGTGTTCGCCACCAGCCTGGGAACGACCGCCGCCCTTCACGTCGCTGCCGAGCGTGACGTGGCGGGAGTGGTGCTGCAGAATCCGCCGCCGCTGCGTCAGCTAATCATGGGCCAGCACGGCTGGTGGAATCTTTGGCTACTGGCATTTCCCGTGTCGCGGCAAATTCCGCGCGAGCTCGACTCGATACAAAACGCGCGTCGCATTCATGTGAACGGGGTGTTTCTCCTCGCCGATCACGACGAAGTGGTGCCGTACAAATATCAGCAGCTGGTCTCCGAATCCTTCGCCGGTGGAAAACAGATCCTCATTCAAGAAGGCGCGCATCACAACACGCCCATGTCCCCGGCCTTCGCCTTCCGCGCGCACGCCGCCACCGCCAGACTCTTCGACCACCACTTCTTCAACCGCCATCTCCTCAAACCAATCAAATAAAGCAAACGAAAGCGAGGGATCTGCCGATACGGCAGTAAGTCAACAAGTCTGACAATCGCAATTGTGAAGAGGATGCTTTAGAGAAGCGAGCAGTCAGACGCGTTCAGCGGCGCGCACGCCTGCAGCGCGGGAGGGGAGCGTACGCATTTGTACGTGACCGACCAAGCGAAGCCGTACGCGTCGATCAACGCGTCTGACAAGCGCGTGTCACCGGCGGCGCCAGTGTCCTTCTTCCATTCGCCAATGCCCCCCCGGGTCGCGCACCCAGCGATGCGGCTCCCACGCGAAACCCGCCCGTGGTGCCGACCAGTGCCCGCCCACCCAAACGTGATGATGTCCGTGCCACTCCCAATATCCGGGAATCCAGACCGCGCCGCCAAACGGGCTCACCGGTCGGACCTCGGCAATCGGAGGAGGCGGCTCCGACTCGATCACCATCGGTTGCGCTACCGGTGGCGCAGGCTCGTAGACCACCGTCGGCGCGGGTGCCACGTTCATTCGCCAATGTCCTTCATAAAAGCTCCAGTGTCCGCCCTGATTCACCCAACGCGCCTGCTCCCAGACGTAACCGGCACCGGGCGCCATGGCCCAATGTCCCGGCATCCAGGCGTGACGACCTCCGCGCCACGCCCAGTGGCCTTCGATCCAAGTATGATTGGGCGAAGGCGCGATGGAACGTCGCTCTTCACGTGGCGGTGGCGGCGCGATCTCCACCTGGATCGGTGGAACGATCTGCGCGCGCGCGGTCGCGGTTGGAAGCGACAGAAGCGCCAGTGCGATTAGAAGAAACGATTTAAACCAGGCCATAGTGCGCATCAAAACCCTCCTTGTTAGGGTGGCGATTATAGAACGGCGTGGCGCGAGTGGGTATTCAATCGAGTGACGAAAAGTTTCTCTACGGCATCTCAGAATTTGGACAGGCGATCCAAGAAAACAGGGATGGCATCCCCGAATTTCGATATGCCATCCCTGTTTTTGGGGTTGCCGCTAAGAATTCTTGCTGGTCACGCCTGATGCGTTAGACGCGATCCCGGAATTCGTGGTCTGACGCTGCGACGCACGCTTCGCCCGCGCACGTTTTCGCGCCGGGGCCGAATAGAAGCGACGCGCAGGCTCGAGCGCCGTTTTGAGTCCCGGATTGTGTGCGGAGAGCGCAACACCAAGGTGATAGGCAGACGAAACTTGCTCTTTGAGCGCGCTGCCGAGCTCCATCATGGTGTCGTCGACCGACTGTGCGAGTGTGCGTAGGCTTCGCGACAAGGGCAAGAGCGTCTGGTGCCGATCGATCAGCGCGGCCAGTGATTTTCCATCGATGTTGGCGGCATGAAAAAGACTCTCGAAGCGAGACACCGCGCTCGCGATCCCTTCGAACAGTTGTGGCTCATTTTCCTGGAGCTTAGCGGCGTGCTTGCGATCATTGGTGGAGAGCATAATCAGGAACGGAAGCGCGCGGCGGATCTTGTCGAGATGCTCCAGCGCTTCATCGACCGACTGGGTGAGCTTGTTCACTGGAATATTGACGACGGTAGTCTTCATAAGAGCCTCCTTGCCCGCAATGGGCAGAAGTCGGTCCTGTCAAAATGCGCGCCAACGCGAGACGCGCGAAAGTTCACGGATTTACGACGCGGAGCTTGGGTCGACTCACGACATCCATGTCAGACAACTGGGGTCAGTTGTCTCTCTTTGAAGCTTTTCTCGGCCGCCCGCACTCAATATTCGAAAGTAGTGTTTTGTGAAGACGGATTTCTCCGGTCCGATCCAATCAAGAGAGGGAGGAATCGATGAAGAGCTATCTGGTTGGAACTGCGCTGCTCGGCTGGCTGGCGGCGGGCGGATGTTATGATCCCGACATTCCCAATCGCGCTTTTACCTGCGCTGCCAATGACAGTCCCGCCTGTCCCGACGGTATGAGCTGCGTCGCCGGCTATTGCATGAGCGGTTCGGCGCTCACCACGCAGGCCTTTTCGATCCCGAAAGTGCTTCATTACAACGGCGAGCGGATGAATCCGTTGCTAGACACCGAGGCGAGCTGTCCCGACTACAGCGCGACCACTAGCGAGTCGCTCGAGCCCAACAACACGCTGCCGCTGGCGACGTCGCTGTCTTCGATGTTCACAACGCCTGATCGTAAGAACCCGGCCAAGCTGAACAAGCTGGCGATCTGTCCCACCGGAAGTAAAGACGTCGATTTCTACCAAGCAGATCTGTCGAGCTATGGGAATGTGCAGTCGTTGGTCGCCTCGATTGACTATCAGGTCGCGTACGGCGATCTCGACATTGCCATCGTGGGGGCGGACGGCGTGATCCTTTCTTACGACGGAACCGCGGTCGATAACGGCTGCACTTCGTCGGCCGTGAGCGCGGGGGTCTACTTCGTCGCAGTGGTCGGCGCCGACAATGTGGACGTGAACAACTATACGCTTCACGTTATCACCTCCACTTCTGCCAAGGGATGTAGCGGTCAGACGCCCGACGGCGGAACCGATGGCGGGCACGCCGACGGCGGAGTCGACGGCTCTACCTGTCAACCGACCTACGGACCGTGTCAGTCGAACGACGACTGCTGTCTCGACTCTTGCACGCTCGGCTCCTGTAACTGAAAAGCCTAGAACGGAGCGCTGGGATCGTGTTATGGCGCCGCCATGAGATTCGGGTCGACGGTGGCGATTCTGCTTTGCGCGTGTGGCGGCTCGGGCGTGGTGGCTCAAGGTCAGGCTGATTCGGCGCCCGACCTGGGCGGCGGGGACATGGTGGTCATCCCCATGAACGCGACCTCCGGCTCGGGCGGCGCCCTCGGCGATTACGAAGAGCATCTGATGAGCGGCGGCGCAAGTCGACTCATTGCCGTGCACGTGCCGCCTACCTATACCGGGGCGTCGGGCGTGCCGCTTATCGTGCACTTTCACGGTTGGCGTCCACTGCCGGCGGGTGTGACCGCCGAGATCAAGTTCATTTGGGCCAGCGTTGCCGACCAAAACGGATTCATCGCGGTGGCGCCGGAAGGGTTGCCCTGTCCCGAGCTCGATCCGGGCGGACCACCCTATGGCTGCTTCGAAGCGACCACCGACCGGCCGTTCGTCGAACAGCTCATCTCCGATCTCGGCGCCAAGTACAACATCGATTTGGATCGGGTCTACTTGAGTGGTCACTCGGGCGGGTCGTTCTTTGATCAAGAGCTCGCCATCGCCGACTCCGATCGCTACGCCGCCGCCGTCGAGATCTCGGGCGGATGCATCAGTGATTCGANNGCTTCCTGTTCGGTCTACGACACGCTTTCGCAAAAGGCGGCGCGCAAGATTCCCATGTTCCTCATGCACAACGTCGACGATCAGGTGGTACCGAACGAATACTCGATGGATCTGTTCGGGCTGCTCTCCGACGACGGACATCCGGTGAGCGGCATTCTCGACCAGTCGTACGACGGCGGCGACACCGGACACTCAGTGGACCCCACGCTGATACCGCAGGTTTGGAGTTGGATCAGCAATTACCGTTTGTCCCACTGAACCGATGACCGCCAAAACATTTCGAAAGCTGGCACTGTCGTTTCCCGAGGCTGTGGAGGCGCCGCACTTCGACCGGACCTCCTTTCGGTTCGGCAAAAAAAAATCTTCTCCACCATGACAACCGACGGTGATGAAGTAATGGTGCGCGTTGAGCCGCGTCAGCGTCTGTATGCACTCATGAAAAGGCAGCCAGAAGTCTTCTTCAGCTATGGCGGGTTCACCGAGCGCTTTGGCTGCCTTGGGATTCGACTGGCAAAAGCAGAAACAAAGCTGCTGACAGAATTGCTCACCTCTGCTTGGCGTCGAATCGCATCGAAAAAAGCGCTGTCTGCTTTCGACGACGCTTCCTAGTCTACTTGAAGCGGCTGAGCAGCTCGCTTTGTAGATCGGCTAGGCTCACACCGCGCGCTCGCAGCGCCACCGCGATGTGAAAGATCAGATCGGCGGCTTCGCTGGTGACGTGCGCGTTATCCTCGACCAATAGCGCCGAGATGAGCTCGGCGCACTCCTCACCGAGCTTCTTGATGCGGAGATTTCGGTCGTTGAGTAACTTGGTGGTGTGGCTTTCGGCGGGACGCTCTTTGTCGCGCTTCACCAAGATGTCGTCGAGGGCGGCGAAAATTCCGCCCGAAGGTCCATCGAAGCAGGTGCGGGTGCCGTTGTGGCAAGCAGGGCCAGATGGGAGGACGCGCACCACTAGTGCGTCAGCGTCGCAGTCTTTGGCGATGGAGACGACGCGCTGCGTGTGGCCGGAGGTCTCGCCTTTGTGCCAGAGCTTTTGCCGCGAGCGACTGTAGAACCAGGTTTCACCGGACTGCTCGGTCTTGCTGAGCGACTCCGCGTTCATATAGGCCAGCGTGAGCACCTCGCCGGTGGCGGCGTGAACCACGATGGCGGGGCAGAGGCCGCGGTCGTCCCACTTGATGTCGGTCATAGTTACTCCGTCCCTTTGTGCTGCGGCTCGGTGCGGCGCACTGGAATGCCCGCGCTCGCCATCTTGGCTTTGACCTCGCCGATCGAAAGCTCGTTGAAATGAAACAGCGACGCGGCCAACACCGCTGATGCGCCGGCGACGATCGCTTGCGTGAAGTGGTCGGCGGTTCCGGCTCCGCCCGATGCGATCACCGGCACCGAGACNNTAAGCAAGATTTCGCCCGCGCCGCGTGCGGCCAGCTCCTCGCACCAGGTGGCGGCGTCGAGGTCGGTGGCAGTGCGTCCACCGTGCGTGAAGACGGTCCACTTGCTCGGTCCGGTCTTGCGCGCGTCGACGGCGGCCACCACGCACTGACTGCCGAATCGTTCGGCCGCCTCGGTCACCAGCTCAGGTGTCTTTACCGCCGCGGTGTTGACCGCAATCTTGTCGGCGCCGGCACGCAACAGAGTTTGGAAATGCTCCACCTTGGAGACGCCTCCTCCGACGGTGAAGANNTGGCTGGCGGTGATGTCCAGGAAGACCAGCTCGTCGGCGCCGGCCGCTTCGTAGGCGCGCGCGGATTCGACCGGATCGCCAGCCGCGCGCAGGTTTACGAACTGCACGCCCTTGACCACCTGTCCGTCTTTGACGTCGAGACAGGGAATCACCCGCACCGTCAGCACGACAGCGCCTCATCGAGCGTGAAACGTCCGGCGTAGAGCGCTTTGCCGACGATGGCCGCCGCCATCTTGTTTTCACGCAGTGTGCGCAGATCGTCGAGTGAGCTGACGCCGCCGGAGGCGATGATGGAGAGGCGCGCATCGGCAAAGCGCATCTCGTTCAGGATCGCCACGTCGGGGCCTTCGAGCATGCCGTCGCGATGCACCGCGGTGCAGAGAATATTTCGCACGCCGAGATCGGCCAGCGACTTGGCGGCGGCGCTCGGTCGAACGTCGATCTTCTCCACCCAGCCGGCGACCGCGACTGCGCCGTCTTTGACGTCGAGCGCCACCACGATGCGCGCCGCGCCCCAGCTCTTGATGGCATGGGCGAGCAGGCCGGGATCGCGCATGGCTGCGGTGCCTAGCACCACCCGATTAACGTCGGCGTCGAAGAGACGCTTCAGATCGTCCGCGCTGCGAACGCCGCCGCCCACTTGAATGGCGTGGCGCGCCGCGAGCTGCTCGATGAGCGCCCACTGCTGAATCGAACCGGCAAACGCACCGTCGAGATCGACCACATGAATGAGAGGCCCCCGTTCGAACTTGTCCACTAACTCGAGCGGCGTGCCGACGATGCGGCGCGAATCGCGCGCACCCTTTTCCAGGCGGACCGCTTGGCCGCCCATCAGGTCAATGGCGGGAAAGATCAACATGCGAGCCACTTTCGCAAAAGGGAGATGCCGGCGGGACCGCTCTTTTCAGGATGAAACTGATAGCCGGTAACCGCGCCGCGGCAAGATGCCGCGACCCAGTGGCCGCCGTGCTCGATGGTAGCGATGGCATCACTGTTCGCGTCCGCGGCGACCGCGAACGAGTGCGCGAAATAGACAAAGGGATTGTCCATTCCAGCGAGCTGATGCCAGCCCATGTTCGGCACCGTAACCTTGGGCGGAATCGCCACCACCGCGCCGCGAAAATATCCGAGACCGACGTTTTCGCCGTGCTCGTGGCTGCGATCGAAGAGAAGCTGCATGCCGAGACAAATGCCGAGCAGCGGACGACCCGATGACAGATGCTCTTTCAGCGCGTCCCATTTGGGTTGCAGCCGTCGCGTGGCCTCGGCGAAGGCGCCCACACCCGGCAGCACCAGTCGACCGTCGCCAATGTCAGACGAAACTTCGACTTCGGCGCCGGCTTCGGCGAAGGCGCGCGCCACCGAGCGAATGTTGCCCATCTCGAAATCGAGAATGCGAACCTTGGGCTTCACAGATCGAGCATCTCCTTGGTGGATGCCAGCGCCTTGGTGCCGTCGAGTCGGGTGGCGGCTCGAAGTGCGCGTCCACACGCTTTGAAGGTGGCCTCGACGATGTGGTGGTAGTCGCGGCCTTGCAACGTGTCGAGGTGCAAGTNNGCCGTCGCAGAACGCCTTCCAAAAGCCTTCGAGCACGGTCAGATCGATGGCCGGGGCGTAGCTGCCGGGCACGGTGACTCGCCAGGAGAGATAGGCGCGTCCACTCAGATCGAAGACCGCGCGGAGCAGCGCTTCGTCCATCGGGACCTCGCCGGAGCCCATGCGTTCGATGCCGCGAAAGTCACCCAGGGCCGCCTTGACTGCGCGGCCGAGCACGATGCCCACGTCTTCGATGGTGTGGTGGCTGTCGACCTCAATGTCGCCCTCGGCTTTGATCTCGAGGCCGAAGCGGCCATGTCTGCCAAACGCGTTCAAGAGATGATCGAAGAAGGGCACGCCGGTCGAGACGGTTTGCCCTCCACCGTCGAGATCGATGGTGACCGATACGTTGGTCTCGGCGCTCTTTCGATGCTCTTTCCCGATGCGATGGCTCATATCGATGTCCTCATAGGATGGCGATCAATTGATCGTTGTCGCGGGAGGTGCCGATCGAAGCGCGCAAAAATCCGGGCACGCTTGATGACAGATCGCGCACCAGTACGCCGGATTTCAAGAGGCGTTCGAATTCGCGCGGCGGATCGGCTGACGAGAAGAGCAGGAAGTTGGCGCCACCGGCGACCACGCGTCGCCCCTTTTGTTTCAATGCCTCGGCAAGACGCGCGCGCTCGGAGGTGACCAGCTCGATGCGTGCTTGCAGCTGCTGCTCATCGTCGAGGAGCTTGGACGCGGCCAGCTGGGTGAGCGAAGAGACGGAGTAGGGCAGCGCCACCTTTTTGAGTTCGGCGCACAAAGAAGGTGGACCAAGCAGATAGCCAAAGCGCAATCCCGCCATGGCGCGCGCTTTGGACGACGTGCGCAGCAGCACCAGCGGCCTCTCGTCGGAGAGAAGCGGCGCGAAATCTTGATGGCACCATTCGCGATAAGCCTCGTCGAGGATGATGAGCGCTGAGGTTTCATGGATGAGGCGCTCGACCGTGCTTGGATCCAGTACTGAGCCGGTGGGATTGTTGGGCGAAGCCAACAGCACTACTTTGGCCGAACGCGCGGCGTTTAGGATCTCCTCGATGGGAAACGCGAACTCGTCGGACTCCCGCAGCTTGATGACCTGCTCACGTGCGCCAGCTACGTTTAGATGAAGCGGGTAGAGTGAGAACGAAGGATCGACTCGCACCACCGTATCGCCGTCGCCGACCACGCTGCGAATGAGCAGCGTCAGTAGATCGTTGGATCCGTTGCCGATGAGAACGCCGCTGGCCTTCCATCCGTCGCGCGCGGCGATCTTTTGTGCCAGGCCGCCTGCGCCGGTGGGATCGAAGGCAGGGTAGCGGCGCCAGTCGAGCTTTTCGAAGTCGCCGAGGAGCGCCTTCTTCACGTCGGTGGGTAGATCGTCGGGCGCCTCATTCTGGTTGAGCTTCACCGGTGCGTCGGGCGGAGCCTTGAGCGTATAGGCATGCTGGCGACGCACTGATTCGAGCGCGTAGCTGGCCGGATCGAGATGTTGCGGCGCGTGCAAGCTCGACGACGCGTGCGGCGACGCAGATTCCGCCAGGCGAACTTCGATCGAACGCGCGTGCGCGGTCAATCCCTCGGCGTGCGCAAAGCGGGCGATGTCGGCGCCATGTCGCGCCAGATCCTGTGCGTCCCAGCGAATCTCGTGAATGCGACGCACGAAATCGTAAACGCCAAGTGCCGAAGAAAAGCGTGCGGTTCCCGACGTGGGCAGCGTGTGATTCGGTCCGGCGAAATAATCGCCCACCGCTTCGGGCGAAAATCCGCCCACGAAGAGTGCGCCAGCGTTGGTGAATCGTTCGGCCAGCGCTGGATCGGCCTCGAGCTCGAGGTGCTCGGGCGCAAACTCGTTGGCGAAGACGATCGCCTCTTCGATCGAGCCGACCCAGATCACTGCGCCGCGGTTTTGCATCGACTGCTCGGCGACTGGATTGGGCTCGCGTCGCAGCACGTCGTCCACCACTTGCGGCAGACGCTCCCAGGTCGCGCGCGAGGTGGTTACGCAGACTGCGGTAGCCAGCGGATCGTGCTCGGCTTGCGCCAATAGATCGTAGACGATTCGCTCCGGATCTCCGCGTCCGTCGTCGACCACCAATAGCTCCGACGGGCCGGCGATCATGTCGATGCCCACCCGCCCGATCACTTGGCGCTTGGCCTCCGCCACCCAGGCGTTGCCGGGACCGCAGATTTTGTCGACGCGAGGGATGGTTTCGGTGCCGAACGCAAACGCGGCTACCGCTTGCGCGCCGCCCATGAGGTAGACCTCGGTCACGCCGGCGACTTGACAGGCGGCGGCGACGGCAGGCGAGAGGATCGGTCCTTTGGATTGCGGCGGCGTGGCGACGGCGATACGCGCGACACCCGCTACGCGAGCCGGAATCGAGTTCATCAGCACCGTCGATGGATAGGCCGCACGGCCGCCGGGGATGTAGAGCCCCACCGAGGAGAGCGGAAGCACGCGTTGACGAAGCTTTCCGCCGGACAGCTGGTAGGAGCGCGGAAGCTGCGGCGCGTGAAAGGCGGCG
Source organism: Myxococcales bacterium (assembly GCA_003153195.1). GTDB lineage: Bacteria > Myxococcota_A > Polyangia > Palsa-1104 > Palsa-1104 > PALSA-1153. The sequence continues at coordinate 27,756 of PLXG01000204.1, read as the reverse complement.
ATGTTCTCGGCCGCGCGTTCGAGAACTGCTCGCAGCGCTGGATCGCAATCATCGGCCAATCGTGAGAGGTCCGCCTGGGCGAGTCGAATCGAATCTGGCGCCACGCCGTCGAAATGCTGAGTGAGCGCGCGCACCGCTCGATCGCCCGATGCGCGAACCTGGGCGATGAGGTCGGACACTTGGCGGACCAGCTCCGCATCCTCAAAGCCCGACTTGCGAATCTCCGTCAGCCACTTGGCGGTATCGTTCAGCCCAAGCTGCTTCACGTCTTTTCCTTGAGTGCGGAGAGCAGCGCGCGGACGGCATCTTGCTTGAGTCGCCAGGCGCCGCGTCCGACGATTACCCGTGCGCTCGACGACATGAGCTCTTCCAGCTCGACCAGGCCGTTGGCGCGCAAAGTGGCGCCGGTCTCCACCATGTCGACGATCAGGTCTGCCAAGTTGGCCAGGACCGCCAGCTCTACCGATCCTTCTAGTGGAACGATCTCGGCGGCGAGTCCGCGCAGTTCGAGCTCTAGTCGCGTGACCTTGGGATATTTGGTGGCGACGCGCAGCACCCCTTTGGCAGACAGCTCGGCGGCAGAGGTGCCTGGCCGCCCGCAAAGACAAAGTCGGCAGCGTCCGAGACCGGTGTCGAGCGGCTCGAGCACGCTGGCCGGCTTTTCTTCCAACACGTCGAGGCCGACGATGCCCAGGTCGGCGACGCCGTGCTCGACGTAGGCCGGAACATCGGCGTCTTTGACGCGCAAAAATGAAATCGGTGTGCCCAAAAGCGGCGCACCGCCGCTGACGATCAGCTTGCGGCTCTCGAGCTCGCTCGCGGTCGGACCGAGCGCGCCCAATCGTTCGAGCACGCCCTTCAGAATGCGACCCTTGGGAAGCGCCACCACCAGACCTTTTTCGGCGCGGGTGCCGGTGATGTCGCGCTGAATCTCGGCGACGGCGTCGAGCTGAAAAGAGGCGCCCACCGCCGGGCGGGACTTGCCATAGCGACCGGCGAGGCTGTCGTATCGTCCGCCGCCGGCGACCGGTCCGCTCGAGCCATCGGCGAACAGATCGAAGACGATGCCGGTGTAGTAGGCCCACGGTCTCACTTCGGCGAGATCGATCACTGTCCGTTTGGCGTTTTCGTCGAGTGTGTCGACCACGCGCGAAAGACGATCGAGCGCGGGCCGCGCGGTTGCCGGAAGATCGCGCTTGGCTCTGGCGAGCATTTCCACTCCGCCGGTGAGCTCGAGAACGGGCAAAAGCTCGACGGGAAGCCGGCTGCGATCGCGCCGATCGAGCGCGCGCCGAATCGATGCGTCGGCGTTGGGACAGAGCGCGTGAATCAGCTCCGCCGATCCGAGTGAGAGGCGAACGTTCTGAAGTCCGATCGCGTCGGATATTTTGAACGCCAGCCCGATCGCTTCGGCGTCGCTCGCCACGTCTCCGCTGTCGACCAGCTCGTAGCCCGCTTGCTGTAGCTGTCGCCGCCGCGCACTTCGTGCATCGACGTCGCGAAAGACTTCGCCGCGGTAGGACAGTCGCACTACCGGTTCGTTTCCGAGGCGCGTCGAGACCACGCGCGCCACCGGTCCGGTGAAGTCGGCGCGAAGTCCGAGGAGCTCACCGTGACGATCGACGAAGCGCACCGTCGAGTCGGACGAGAAGACCTCGTCGCGCTCGATGAGCGGGACCATGACCTCCGAGTAGCCAGCCTGCTCGAGCGCTGAAATGACTTTGTGCTCGAGCTCGCGAATGTGGCGCGCAGCTGCGAACAGACGATCGACGGTCCCCGAAGGTGGCGCGCGGAACATGGCTACCGCGAGAATACCTTAAAATGGCGCGGAACGGCTGGCTTGAGATGATCGACGCGAGCGGGAGATGCGAGCGCGAAAATTACGGGCTCGATTGAGCGGCGAAGTCGATGCTGATGGGACCGTCTAGAGAGATTTCTGCGCCCGCCTGCGCGCTGGGCGAAACGCCGGTGTCCGACGAGAGCGGCGTCTCAGTCATGATCTTGGTGCCGCTGCTGTAGTGCCAGGTCGCGCCGCAGAATAGGTTCAGCTTGGGCAGAAAGCAGGAGAGCGTGCTCAGAATGTTCAAATGCGAACGGTTGAGCGGATTGAAACAGCGCGCACCGTCGGGCGTCCACTCCGCCTCGACCAGCCAATTTTCGGTGTCGGCCTGTACCACCACGTTGTCGTAGATGTTGATGAGCTGGCCGTCGACCGTATGCGGCGTACCGTCACCGCAGTAATCGGCGCGCACCGCCCGAGTGCAGGTCTGATGATGGTCGGCGAGCTGCACCCCGTTCACCGTCGCCCATGGTTTGTAGCCCCACTCCATGCACTTGGCGATGGCCGCGTGCTGACAAGCGAAGGTGAAGCTCGCCGGATCGTCGATCTTGGCGCCGCCGCCGGACACTCCCTGCGCATAGTTCCACCGACCCGCCACGGCGATCGCCGAAAGTGGACTGCCGTCGTCGTCGGCACAAAGCGAATCCCACGATCCGTCCTCGTGCTCGTAGGAGACCGCGTAATAATAGATGTCGTCGTTGGGGGCCGTGCCTTGAGTGACGTTGTCGATGCGCATGGTGAGCGTATCACCGGTGTCGAGCGCGCCGGTGAGCTGGACGCCGATCAGATCGGCACCGCTCAAGATCGTGTCACCGCTTTGTGCCGACAAAAGCGAGCCGCTGATCGAAACGTTGTCGAGATTGACGCCGCCGAGCGAGAAGCCGTTGAGGTTGGCGCCGTTCAAGTTGGCGCCGTTCAGATTCGCCCCGTTGAGGTTGGCGCCGTTCAGGTTCGCACCGTTCAGGTTGGCCCCGTTCGATTGAACCACTGCGTCGCTCTTCTGCGAAACCGACCCGCCCGGCTGAACCGCGGTCGAACATCCCGCCAGTCCCACCATCGCCGCCAGCATCCGGCCAACACCCATTCGCATGGAAACCTCCCTAGGCATTAAGTCGCCCCCGAGACAGTACATCAAGAATCATCAATGATTTCAATGTGTAAAAAATAACCCTAGCGCGCAGGATCTGCACATACGCGTACTCCTATGCTCGCATGTCGCAGGGTCGGCTCGCAGGGTTCACGGTTGGCGCTCCGCTGTGAAGGCGCTGCGAAATAGAAGCTGCCGCCACGGGCGATGCGCTCCCCTTCATTGAGCACCGAGTTCGTCCATTCCCACACGTTGCCTGCCATGTCGTGAATCCCGAACGGACTCAGCGAACCTGTGTGCGAGCCCACCTCGTCCGGCCCAAAAGCGAGCGGCTGCTTGTCATAGGTCGCATCCCAATTGGCGTCATCGGGCTCGAGATCGTCGCCATGCGGAAACGCGCGCCCGTCGGCGCCTCGCGCGGCGCGTTCCCACTCGTCCTCGCGGCAAGCACGCGCGTGCGGAACTTTGCCGGTGCGGTCGAGCCACGCGGTGTAGGCGACGACGTCCTCGTAAGAAATTCCCGAGACCGGCATCGCCAGCCAGTCCTGCACGACTCGTTTCGGCCGCGACTGATAGGTGATCTTCTCGTTCAGGCGCGCGCGGTATTCGTGGGTGGTTACTTGAAAGCGCAGCTCCCAGTCGGATTTTCCGATCGGTTCGAGCGAGACTGAGCCATGAAATCCGTGCGACGCGACCTTCGGCTCTCGATGCGCTCGTTCGGTCGCCGGGAGTGAATTTAGAAATTCAATCCATTGTTTGAACGTGGTCTCGTGGCGCGCGATGAGGTAGGCGTCGGTATGGACCTCATGCAGCGGCACCGTGCGATAGAACTCGCGCCGGACGCTCTCGTCGCCCGCCGAGCCGAAGAGAAAGGTGCCGGCGGGGATGTAGACAAAATCGTTGGGGACGACTTCGGCCTTGGGCAGGTCGAGGTGAACCAGCTTGGTTTCGCCGCGGCGCAAGAGCATCGACTCACGAACGGTGGCACGACCCGGCGTCCGCGCTTCGACTAGATAGGAGTCGGGCTCGAGCGGAAGATCGTGAATCGTGCCGTCGCCGGCGTAGCGGACCGGACGAAATGCACCGGATGGATCGGTGCGGTCATAACGAATCAGCGCGACTTCGGCTGAAGGCGTGGTCTCGACGCTGAGATGCGCCGGTGCGGAGAGATCGTGCGCCAGCTGCGGATCGTAAAGCGCCATGCGGTCGGCCACATCGTGAATCGAAACCGGTGCGCCTTCGAGCTCGGCGAAGTGCGCTCGATCGGCGATCGATTGGGCAATGGCATGTCGCACATCTTGACGGCTGGCATCCAATACCAGCGCAGCTTCGAGCGACTTGGACGCGTTCGATTGTTCGCGCTCGACCATCGCAGCGCGGCCGAGTACGTCGGACCATAGGCGCTCACCCTCTGCAACCTTCTTGTGATCGAACAGCGCGAAGGCGCGGCTGCGCACAATCTGCAGCTGCCTTTCGAGATCGTGGGCATGATCGAAAGAGACATGCGCTTCGGCCAGTCGCTGATTGGCGCGCTTGGTGACATCGTGCTCGGCGTGCGCGCGAAAGCCGAGATAGAGCGTTAGCAGCAGCAGCGGAAAGCCCACGATCATGGCGCGCAGCCGATTGCGCGCTCGTCGCGATCCGTCGTGCGAGGCCTCTAAGAAAACGCGTTCGTTGGCCTTCAAATCGTCGGTGTCGAGGAGATGTGCCTCGGCCAGCTGTTTTTTTCCCCACAGGGCGTCGCGTGATTTGGCCAGGCGCTCCCAGTTTTCGGCAGCGCGCTCGAGTCGCTCATGGGTGGCGCGTCGATCGAACTCTTCCGCCAGCCACCGCCGCAGATTGTCCCAGCCGGAGAGCAGCGCCTCGTGCGCCACTTCGTAGCTGACGGAGGTATCGTGCGAGTGGACGCCGCTCACTGGCTCGGTGGTGCTGCCCCGCGCCACCACCAAGCGGCCCCGCACCAAAGCATCGAGCGCCGATTCGGCGGCCGGACTTTGCGCCAACTCTTCGCGCGATCGCACTGCGCGAGTGCCTTCCAACGTCACCAGCCGAATGAGGATCTTGCGCGCGGCTCGGCGCTCCTCCGGTAACATTCGCGACAAGACTTCGTCGGCGTGACGTGCCAGCGCGCCTTCGAGACCGCCGATGCGATCGAGCGCGACCTCGGAGATGACGTACGAGTGAATTCCGTCGGCTGGCACGGTCGCTCCGACCGGCTCGCGTGCCTCCCAAAGCTCGGCCAGCGTGAACTGCAAAAGGGGCAAGCCGCCTTGCGTGCGCGCGGTCGACTCCACCAGCGAATCGATCATTGCGTCGGAGGCGAAGCGCGTGCTGGTGGCCCGTGCCGGCTCGACGATGGCGGCGCGAATTCCCCGCTGCGAAAGCGGGCGGAGAATGTAGAGCGCGCGCGAGACCTCTTCGCCGAAGCCGGGTAGCGCGGCTAGGCGCATGAGAAAGTCGGAGCGCACGGTGGTGAGCAGTCGCGCGCCGACGATGGAACCGGACAGCTCGGTGAGCAGCTGAGTGAAGAGTTGCGCCTCGTCTTCGGCAGCGAGGGTGATGAGCTCTTCCAATTGATCGACGTAGAAGATGAGCCCGCGGTTTTTCTTGGCAAAGGTGCGGATGAATCGCGTGAGCGCGAATGGCGTTTCGCGAAGCTCATAGGCGATGCGATCTTCCGATTCTTCAGCGAGCAGCGCTAGCTGTGCGGTCAAGACGCCGATCGGGCGCCGTCCCGGCTTCATGTGCAGCGCGGTCCAGGTGCGACCATCTTCCAGCGCACCCTCGCAGATCGCCGGCACCACGCCCGCCGCCGAGAGCGAAGACTTTCCCACGCCTGAATCGCCGGTGATCACTACCATCGGATCCGATCGCAGTCGCTCGACCGCCGCGCGGATGTCCGACGAACGGCCGAAGAACAGCGAGCGATGTTTTCGATCGAACGACTGCAATCCCCGATAGGGATTGCCCACGTGACCACCGACCGACAGCTGCGGTCGCCGCAACTGTTCGAGCGCGTCGAGCAGCTCTTCTGCGGAGGGCAAGCGGGTGGCCGGATCGCGAAAGATGCATCGATCGATCAGTCGTCCGAGCTCACTCGAGGTTGATTCGTCGTCGGAAAAAAAGCTCCCGCAGGTGATCGGCTCGCGCGTTTGCGACTTTTCTGGAAGCTCGGCGGGCGCCAGATCGCGGTTGGGCGCGCGGCCTGCGCAAAGCTCGTAGAGCACCGCGCCGAGCGA
>PLXG01000204.1:0-21568 GCA_003153195.1 Myxococcales bacterium | reverse complement strand
CGGAGTTGACCAGCTTGGCGAGGCCAAAGTCGAGCAGCTTGACCTCGCCGGTCTCGCTCACCATCACGTTGCCGGGCTTGATGTCGCGATGGAGCACTCCCCGACGGTGGGCTGCGGACAGGCCGCGCGCGATTCCGATTCCGATCTCGAGCGCTCGCGAGGGCGGCAATGGTTTCGGCAGCGACGATAGCGAGGTTCCGCGGATGAACTCCGACACTAAAAAGGGACGGTCATCGAGCTGACCGACGCGATAGAGCGTTACCACGTTGGGGTGCTGGACCCGTGCGACCGCCCGCGCCTCGACCAAAAAGCGTCCCACCGCGTCGGCGTCGATCGACAGCATGAACTTGATCGCCACCAACCGCTCGAGGAGCGTGTCCTGCGCCAAGAACACCAGACCGGTGGCGCCTTGACCGACGCGCTCGAAGAGCCGGTATTCTTCGAGCTCCGCGGGAGGAGCCCAGTTTTCTGGAGCCGCCATCTGTACCCCGTAAGGCTACATGAAGATGTGCCCGCAGGGATCAAGTACCGTGCGCTTCAGCTGGTGACGGATCACCGCGTGGTTTGACAATCTCTCGACGGAAGATCATACTGAGGTAGTCACGCGGCTGGTGACCTCATGATGGCTACCGAAGACACGGCGTCGAACAAGAGAGAGACGGAGAGCGTCGATAACTCGGCGCTGCTCGCCAATGTCTCGCACGAAGTTCGCACGCCGCTGAACGCGATCCTCGGCTACACCAGCATGCTGCTCGATGATGTTTGGGGCGAGCTCAACGAAAAACAGCGCAAGAGCGTGAGGCGCATCAGCTCGAACGCTCAACATCTGCTCGGTCTCTTGAGCGACATTCTGGACCTCACCAAGCTCGACGCCGGAAAAATGCCGGTGCACGTCGACACCTTCGAGCTCAGCGATCTGGTCCGCGAGATTCTCGAGGAGCTCGAACCGCTCATTGAAAAAGCACAGCTGAAGGCGGTGGGCGATTTTCCGCAGGCGCCGCTGTGGATGGAGAGCGACCGACAGAAGGTGAAGCAGATTGTGGTCAACCTGCTTACCAACGCGCTCAAGTTCACACCGGACGGCGAGATTCGGATTCGGATCTCGACCCGCGATGAAAGTGGCCTGAGCGAGATGGCCGTCATCGAAGTATGCGACACCGGCATGGGGATCGCGCCGCGAGATCAGGAGAAGATCTTCGAAAGCTTCCGTCAGGTCGACTCGAGCGTACGTCGGGCGCGCGGCGGAGCTGGGCTCGGCTTGGCCATCTGCCGCCAGTTTGCCACCATGCTGAACGGATCGGTATCGGTGCTGAGTGAGGTCGGCGAAGGCGCCACCTTCATCGTGAAGCTGCCGATGCGTATCAAAGCGCGCAAGGAGACTCCATGAGCGATAAGGACGCCTCCGCAAAAGACGACGAGCAGCAGCCACTGATTTTGGTGGTCGACGACTTCGAGGACAACCGCGAGATGTACGCCGAGTATTTGCGCCACGTCGGTTATCGGGTGGCCGAAGCCATCGACGGTAACGACGCCATCGAAAAGGCGAACTCGCTTTCGCCCGACGCCGTACTCATGGATCTTTCCTTGCCGGGTGTCGACGGATGGGAAGTGACGCGTCGGCTCAAGAAGGACGAGCGCACCAAGCTGATTCCGATCATCGCGGTGAGCGGTCACACTATGGTGCAACACGAAGAGCGAGCGATGGCCTGCGGCTGCGATGCGTTTGTTGCCAAGCCTTCACTCCCGCAAGAAGTCGCCGGGCAGATTCGGCGCGCACTCGGTAAGTCGAAGTCGTTCAAGCTTCCATAGTCAGTCCTTCGGCTTCAGTAGCTCATTCATCGACCGCGCGAGCGCGCACAATCAAGAGCACCACTCCGACGATGAACAGCGCAACGCAGCCGTACTGGCCAGGCGTGAAACCGAAGTAACGCACGTCGACCACGCGCAAGAAGTCGACCGCGAAACGGAACGGCGTGTAGAGAATCAAAAACAGCGCCAGATAAAATCCGGTGAAGCGCTGTCGGCGCCCGAGCGCGGCGAAAATCAGCGCGATCAAGATCGAATAGAGAGCCTCTTCGAAGCCCAGATTGTGCCGAACGATGCCGTTCGCGTCGTGCTGGCCGAGAAAGAAATGGGTCGGGCTGCCGGGATGATCGAATGCAGTGAAGCAGCCGAGCCGGCCGAAGATCCAGCCGAAGGGAAACGCGTAGGCGAAACAGTCGGTCAGCTGCCACGGCGTGCCTTCTCGGAGCCGCATGCGAAAGAACATCACGCCGCCGATTGTGCCGCCCAGGAATCCGCCGAACGACGAGATGCCCTGCCATACCTTCAAGATGGTCAGAGGATCTCTCAGCGTCTCCTTGGGGAAATAGACGAATCGATCGATCAGGTGCGCGCCGATGAATCCGCCGACCATGATCCAGGTGACGAATTGTTGAACCGTTTTGGCGAAGATGCCGTAGCGAGCGGCACGACGCTCGAGGATGTTACTGCCGAAATAGATCGCGCACACCACCAGCGCACCAAAGGCGTGGATGGGTCCGAGGTGCGGCTGTTCGAAGTAGGGAATCAATTGGCTCGAGAATGTACTACACCCGCGAGGCGTTGCGGCTCGACCCCTCAAGGTCTGATAACGATCTTCTGAAGACGCGTTTACGGCGTCTTGATGAGTCGGTACACCTTCCGGGTTGCGTTTTGGATGGTGAGGGTCGCGGTCTGCAGCGCGGAGACCGAGATGCCGTTCTGCACCACCGCGAAGGGCCCCGACTCTTGATCCGCTGCCTCGATTTGATACTGCTGGCCCGGTACGAGCGAAGTGGTCTCGATGATGATGGCGCCGCGCGCGTAATTGACCGATCGGCGGACCGACTTCCAGTAGGCCTCGAGCGCGGTGTTACCGAGAAAGTAGTGGCGCATCAGAACCGATGCTTCCGGAAACTTCTCCACCCACGCGGCGGGCTCGACCACGGTGCCATAACTTGCGGTCGCGCCGCCGGAGAGCCAACGCAAGATGCTCATTTGCCCTTCGTCTTCGTTGAGCACGCCGCCGTAGGAGGTCATGTGGTCGGCGACTGCGCCTGGCAAAAACGTATTGGTCGCGATGTTCGGTATCGAGGTGTCGCCGGTGAAATAGAACATCACATCGGGTTGTAGGAGATGAAATTCGCTCCGCCTCCGTTTTGGTTGGAGGAGAAATCGGTGTTGATGGCGGTGAGCCCCCTGAGAAACCAACTGCGCCAGGACTCCTACCGTTGCGCTTAACGGCAGTGGAAAAGCACTTCTATGTGCAAAATCCTGCCACGAGTCTAAAATGAGTGGAACAATATTTCCTCGCCCGCTTCGAGCGTTTTTGCCTTAACGCGTAATTATCTGATTTTACAGAGATCGTCGTACTGAGAGCCGGCTGTTTGGCCCCCTCCCATTGTGCTTGATGCGAAGCCGTGGAATACATAGTGTACCCGCGCATGGCCGAGTTCGATTTAGAGCGATTTGTCAGCCTCTCCAAAGCGGTCGATCTATCCGATATCGATTGGGCGGAAGCGGCGCATATCGGCATCACGGATGAGGAGTATCGGACCATTCGCTTCATGGCCGATACCGAGCTGCACACCATTTTATACCTTCGCGATCTACTGGCCGGACATTCGGCCGCGGATTCTGAAGTCACGCAGTTCATGGCGTGCTGGGTATACGAAGAGACGCACCACGGTCGCGCGCTCGAGCGCTTCTGCTCCGAAGCCGGCCGGCCGATGGACAAAGATCATTTTTACAAAGTGAACAAGGTGCCGTCCTTCCGCGAAGAGATCACCGGATTTCTCTCGCGCGGGGGTGCGCGCGTGACTCCGCATTTCGCCGCGTCGCACATGTGCTGGGGCGCGATCAACGAGCTCCTGGCCAACACTTCGTATCTCGCGCTGGCTCGCCACACCAAAAATCCGCAGCTGGCCAAGTTGGTGAGCAAGCTGGCGCGCGACGAGCGCAAACATTTTGCGTTCTATTTTTCGCAAGCCGAACGACGACTACGCGACGGCGGTTGGAAAGCGCAGAAACTTTGTTACCTCGCCATTCGCGGATTTTGGGAGCCGGTCGGCATCGGTGTCGGTGAGCCGAACACGCTGGAGATGATCATCAGCCTCTACTTCGGGGACGAAGAGGGACGCACGGAGCTCATGGCGCTCGACACCAAGATCGCGCAGCTCCCCGGCATGGAATGGTTCGACATGATCGTCAAGTGGACCAACGCCGGTCGCGATCGCTATCAAACGATCGACGCGGTCAGCTACGCCCGCCATCGCGCCAACGACGCACGAAACGCCGCCAAGAAGCAGGCGTCGACGTTTCGCGGCGCCCAAGTCGCTTCTACCTAACATTAATATGGATATTCGTTTCGTGCTCTACGGCCTGTTCGGCTGGTGCGCGGAAACCGTATGGACCGCGGCCTACGATTTTTTCTCCAAGTCGCAGCGCGCGCCCGGCGTGGTGGCGGGACGCATTCCGCTCGTCGGTGCCGAACGCTGGCGACTTTCCGGCCGCACTTATCTATGGATGTTTCTGGTCTACGGCATCGGCGGGCTGCTGTTCGAACGCATGCAAAGCTCGATGTCGCAGTTCGCCTGGTCGGCGCCGGGAAGTTGGGCGGGCGCCTGGATCGTGCGCGGGCTGATGTGGACGATGGCGATTTACGCGCTCGAAGGTGCCGCCGGCATTGCGCTCAGAAAGATCACCGGCAGCTGTCCGTGGGACTATTCGTACGCCAAGTGGCATGTCGCCGGCGTGATTCGACTCGACTACATTCCGGTCTGGTTTTTTCTGGCGATATTGTTCGAGCGGTTTCACGCACTCTTCGTCGCCATCGAGCCGGCCATTCGCACCTGGCCGTAGCGGCCCGAAGCAGTAACGCCCAAAAATCCTACGCAGCTTCGGTCGAAACTTTGTCGAGCGCGTGCGCGCGCGCCGCGTCTCGTCCGTGCGTGATCGCTGCAAAGGCAAAGGCAATCGATGCGAGCCCGCAGGCGATCACCGGCAGAAGCACCGCGCGCCTGAGCGCGTTGTGTCCGCCGATGGCGTCGGCTAGCGCGCCGATCGCGGTGGGCGAAAACGTGTCGCCGAGCAGATGGCTGACGAGCAAGAACGCAGCCTGTGCCGTCGCTGCGTAACGTCGCGGCACCACGTCGTCGATGACCGCGATGATCGGTCCGGCATAAAACGACATGCAGAAGATGGTCAGTCCGACCAGGATGATGAACGCGGTGAGGCTGGTGGTGCCGATGCCGATGATCCCGAGCGGAACCACCAGGCCGAATGCGATCGCCATGCCGAGACAGCGTCCGCCCGGGCGAATCGCTTCCAATTTGTCGCCAAGAAATCCACCGGTGAGTGCGCCGGCCGCGCCGCACAGAATCGAGAGACCGCCGAGCATGAGACCGCTCTTTTGAATCGAAAACTGGTGATAGCGCACCACAAACATCGGCATCCAGGCCATCAGACCACCGGCGGTGAAGGCCGCCACCGTTCCGCCGCCGATGGCCAGCATGAGCGTGGCCGAGCGCACTTGGAGAAGATCTTTCAAGCTCGCTTCCGCCGCCGGTGCGCGCGGTAGATCGCGCAGTCGCCACCATGCGAAGGCGGCCAGCGGAATTCCTGGCAGCGCCAAGATGGTGATGGTGTGTCGCCAACCGACGTGCATGCCGAGAAATCCGGCGATGGCCATGCCGCCGGCGATTCCAAACGCGGTGCCGAGGTTGAAGATGGCCAGCACCTGCGATTTTTTCTTGGGATAGAGCGCGCACAAGGTGGCGTTGGCCGCTGGCTCGTACGCCGCCTCGCCGATTCCAACCGCGGCGCGCATTCCGAGCAGCGCGCGAAACGATCCGGCCGTCGACGAAGTGATGCTGGCCAAGCTCCAAAAGACCGCGCCGATGCTGATGACTTTTCGCGCGCCAAAACGGTCGGTGAGCCAGCCGGCCGGGACCGCGGTGGTGGCCAGCACCAGCAGACAGGCGGTGGCGATCATGCCGAGCTGTTTGTCAGACAACGAAAATTCTCCGCCGATGAGCGGAAAGAGCGCGTAGACCGCCTGCCGATCGACGTAGTTGAAGAAGTTGAGCAGCGTGAGAAGAATGAGCGTCTGACGCGCGAGTCGCGGAGAGACGGTCATGATTCAGCGCGTGGGCGGCAGGAAATCGCCGAGGAACCGTTGCACTTCGGTGCGAACGATCTGCGATCCCCAGCCGTTTTCGTTGTAGTCGAACCCATGTTGCGCGTAGGGAAGATAGATCGAACGCGCGCGAGTGGGGAGCGCCTTTTGCAGACGGTCCATCTGCAGATGTGAGATGAGCTGATCGTGTCCGCCGTGAAAGAGCAGCGTCGGTGGGCTGTGCGCGTCGTCCGCGTGAGTGATGGGGGACGCCAGCGCGTAGGCATCGGGCACGCTCGCGGGCGTGCCGCCGAGATACGTTCGTAACACGTCCTGCCCGTCGTGCGCGGCGGGGTTCACCACGTGCGCGTAGCCGAACGGAAGATCGGTGGAGCCGTAAAGCGAGATCACCTTCGCGACCGAGGTATCGCTCACTTCGCAGCTGGCCGGAAGTCGCGTATCACCAGCGGAATAGGCGGCGAGCAGCGCCAAGTTTGCGCCTGCCGAGCGTCCATAGAGCGCGATGCGATTCGGATCCACGCCGTGCGCGGTCGCATTTTTTCGCACCCATCCGATGGCGCACTTTACGTCGGCCACCGCGTGCGGAAAATTGGGCTGCGGCGCGATGCGATAGTCGATGTCGAATACGGTCGCGCCCTGATTGGCCAGCCACTCATCCCAACGGCGAAAGTCGCTGCGCTCGCCGGCGCGAAAAGATCCGCCATGGATCACGATAATGGCTGGATGCGATTGGGTGGCCGAATCGGCTGCGCGCGAATAGATGTCGACTTTTAGATCCTGATCGCCGACGTGCGCGAATACTTCCGTCGTCTGCCGAACTTTTTCCAGCGGTACGCCGAGCACATATTCGCGCAGAGAGAGCGATCCAACTTTCGAAGCGGAGTAGAGCGGGACCAGCCCCATTCCCAGTGCGTCGATGCCCATCGCCATGAGCGCGAATCGAAAGATGGGCCGCGCATCGAGCGCGTGGGCGCGCCACACGATGAACAATCCGATGAACGAGGCGAGAGAGAACCAAAGTCCCCATTCACCGGTCCCGAGCGCCACCTGCCACAGCACGTTGGTCGGCGCTGGAATCAAGGTCCAGATTTCGAGTGAGAAGGAGACGACGATCAGGGCAATGCCGATCAAAAGCACATCTTATATAAAGGGGTCTCCGACGAGCGGAGTAAAACTTTTTCGCACGTCACAATGGAGATAGGATCGATTTTATGCTGAACAGTCCCACGGTCGAGCAGAGGGCGCTGATGAAGAGGGCCGCGTGGCTCTTCCTCTTGGCCATGATTACCGGCGCCTGGGCAGGCGTGGTGATGACGCAGGGCAAGGCCATCGGCCTCGATCTGCCGATTCATCCGCGCCACGAACGGCTGGTGCTGGCCGCGCACTTGAACGGACTTCTCGGCACGTTTTGGATCCTGGGCGTGATGATCACGCTCGATGCCACTCGACTTTCGGAGGCGGGGCGCGCTTGGCTCAAGCGACTCACGCTCCTGGCCGCATACGGCAACTGGTTGGTGACGCTCATCGCCTCGTTTCTGGATGTCCGCGGGCTTGCCTTCGACAGCGACGCCAAGAACAACCTCATCGCCGGTCTGTTGCAGGTCTTTGTGGTCATTCCCACGCTGACCGCCGCTGCGCTTTGGGTCGTGGGACTGTCGCGAAAAGACACGAACTCATAGCCTAGTCCCAGCCGGAATCTCCTTCGTCGTCGTCGCCGCCACCGCCCCAGAAGCTGGTGTCGGTGTCGGGAACCACGGTGTCGAGAAAGCTCGGATTGTCCGAGCCATCGGAGCCGAGGCGAGTGGTCGCGCCCGGCGCATCGGTCACGAACGATCCGTTCGGGTTGAAGAGGAGCGAAAGCTGTCCGGTAAATGCGCCGGCGACGGCCGCGTTGGCTGCGGTATAGGTCTGGTCAGGGTAGACCGTCGGATCGACGGTGATTCCGACCTGCTGCATCGGCTGCGTCAGATCGGGCGTGACGCCGGCGCCCTGTTTGTAGCTCGGAAAAAGCGGAGCGATCGGCGAGGCAATGGCCGTGCTGCCGTAGTCGAAGTTGGTCCAAACGGGATTACTCTGCACCCCGCTGAAGGTGGCACTGTCGGGAATGGGGACCGAGTTCACGGTGCTGCCCGAATAGCTGTAATCAAACTGCTGCCCAGCGTTGAGGTTGTAGAACGCCGCCGCGTCGATGGTGTACGAGGGGGTCGACGGCGTACTGAGCAGCGTGAACGTATTGCTGAGTCCGTTTAGATCGGTGGGATTGACGGTGTTCGTGACGAGCGCGTGGTCGTCCGGCAGGACTGAATTTGTCAGCCAATCGGTGGTGGTGCCATTCAGGCTGGCCTGTCCAATGGCTGCCATGACTCGATGCGCTTCATCCCAGTCGGATTTGAAGCTGGCGTATTCGGCGGCGCGCCCGTTTTCCAGATCCGCGTCATAGGCGACGGGCGGCAGTGAGTTGACCATGTGCGCGAACTTTTCCATGTACATCGGATCGTCCTGCTCGGTGACGCCGGTGAAATAATTGAGAAACGATTGCGTGTTGGTTTGAATCGAAGCTTGCAACGAATTCACGTCGACGCCCATCCACGTTACGACGCCGTTTACAATCGTCTTCGCGTCGGCGGTGCCCATCACGTAGTCGAGCAGAGAGGGCGGCTGCAGCGGACTGGTGGCCATCTCCGCGATGTGCGTCGAGTAGTCGTCGTTGGCCTGAAAGAGGGCGTATTTGGCGGGATCTTGAACGAACGAGTTGCCGTCGGTGTAGAGGCTCTGGCCGTAAAGTCGTTCGGCGCCCAGCGTCACTCCGTAGTTCACCGTCTCGATGAGCGCGGTGACCAGCACGAACTCTCCCGCCGCGCCCGCTGCACCTTCCACACCGGTCACGACTTTGGAGAGCGCGGATGACAGCGTATCTCCCGCTTCGGCCGCCAATGACTCAGCCGTCGGCGCGACGGCATTCGGTACCCGCCAAACTTCGGAGTCGTACTTGGTTAGATTCTCCGTCACGCTGGCCGTCCATTCCTGCTTGATCTTCGTCGGCACCTCTTCCAGTACACCGGTGGCCTGCGTATCGAGGAAGAACTGCGCGCGGTTGCTCACGAACGGATTCGGGCCCGAGGCCTCGGCGGTATCGACCACAAAGTTGAATTTGGTTTCGGGTCCTCCGGCGATGTCATAGCCGGGCTGATTGAAGAGGACCTGATTTACATTGTCGAACCCGGGGGGAGATTTAGGAGTGCCGCGGCCGAAGAAGCTGTAATTCTGATCGGTCACAAAGAATGCTTGATCCAGATCTTGGAGCGCGTGGGTGTTGGCCATTACCTCACTCGCCAAACGTTGCGGGCTCGAACCGGCCGCCATCGGCTCGACGAGGGAGATGCCATTGTTGAATTGGTAGCCTTGAAACATGTGGTAGGTCTCGTGATTGATCAGGTACTCGAACGACTGATCGACCTCGGTGGGATTGATGGTGATGCCGCCTTGCAGCTGATAGGAAACTCCGCCGTTGAAGCCGCCCACCGGATAGCGCGCCATGTTGGCGGCGCTGGTTCCGTCTAGATCGTAGATCACGCTCGACTGTGACGCTTCATTCTTCAAGAAGTTTAGAGAGAAGCGCGTGTTGTCTGCCAAGCCGCCGTTTGCCGCCTGCGTCCGCAGCGTCGGGATGATGTCCTCGAAGCGATCGCCGGCGGCGACCACGTCGGCCGGGTAAGCGGTGCCGGCGCTGTTGTTCACCAGCACGCTTTCGAGATAGTCGATGAGCTCCCCATCCGTTGCGGTGGGCCAATTCGGCGCTCCCGCATAGAGCCGATTGACCACCGAAGTCGGCAGCGTCGCCGCCCGCGCCTGCGACGAATACGCGCCGACGATGAAGAGAACCAACGCGACAATGAATTTGTACGTTTTCATTACGGCGTCCCTCCCGATTGCTGCACCGGTTGTACGACCGCGGTGATCGATCGGTTCGACATGTAGCTCACCAGCAGTCCAGGATGGCGAATCGTGAGAAGACGCATCATCGATGCCTTATCGTCTTTGTTGCTCAGCGCCCCAATCCACTGTCGAGCGTTGGGGGCAAGCTCCGTCGCCAAATCTGGATCGGTCAACATGTAGATGCGAAAGAGTGCGGACCGGTAGAGACGTTTTCCATCGGCGGTGAGCGTCTTGTCGGATCCAGGCGTGTCGTTGGTGAGCGCCGTGAGGACGAACGATTTAGTTCGCACTTTCTGGCTCGGGATGGCCGACCAAAGTCTGAGCAAAAACATTCGCTGGATTCCATCGGGATCCGTCGACGCTTTGATGACCCCTTGCATGGCGTTCGCGACCGCGTTGGTGTTGGTGCTGGTGCCGAGCGTCGCGAGGAGCGCGAGAAAGTGCTTGCTGGCGCCGGTCGACATGGCGACGCGGTTTTTCGACAGCATGAGCTCGCGCAGGCTCGGCTCGGGCGCGCTGGTTCCAAGCAGAGCGCCGATGGCCGTTTCGGTGGGCGAGAGCTTCAGTCCAGGAATCGCCGCCACGAATTGGCTCTCGGTGGTGAGGGCCTGCAGCTTGGCGATCTCGCCGCTCCAAAGCGCGCTCATCTGCGCGGACATGGCGTCAGACAAGCCGTCGTTCGGCACGGTTGGAAGCGCGTGCGCGGTCGGACACGTCGCCGATGTTTGAGCGACGCCGCGAAAGAAGCGCACCGATGATGCCGAGGTCGTATCTTGGTAGGTAAAGACTCCGTCGTGATTTGCGGTTTCGCTTCCGACCGCCGTCCACGTTCGCAGATCGGAGGAGGCGTCGATGCGGTAGGTCAGCGTCGGCGTCCCGCTAAACGACACGGTCACCACGCCTTGGATCACCTTGATCGACTTGGCCACCCCAGGAGAGGGATGGCACGGATCGACGAAGACTCCGTTCACGTCGGCGTAGGCGTCTGACAACATCGAGCCCAGAGAACACAGCAGCGGCACGAGTAGCAGTACCTTTGGCTTCATGACCCCCCCATTTTTCAAAGCTTCGTTTTGCAACCGTTCTGCCAATCTAATTCGCGCGCGATATTAGGTGGTTGCATCGTTTGCGGAGCGTTCCCCCATGGGAGATCCCCACCGATGGCGTATCCAATGGAGGCACCTCCGCCAGCTGCCTGAAATACGTCGGTGCCGGCGAGGCGGTTACAGGGACGGAAAAGCCGAGAAATTGTGCGTATCCATTATTCACTGGTGCGTCAAAATGTCGCAGGCCGACCCTGGTAGAAAGAGTTACTGTGTGACCAGGAACTGATGGCGCGCGTCCTCATTGTCGACGATGACGAAGTAAACCGCTCGCTACTCATGGCTTGCCTAGAAGGATCTGGCCACCATCTGCAGCAGGCCGGTTCAGGTATTGAGGCGCTGGCGCTCGCCGAGGCGATGATGCCCGATCTGGTCCTCCTCGATGTGATGATGCCGGGCATCGACGGCATCGAGACGACGCGCCGACTCAAGAAGCTCGCTGGCGGCAGTTTTCTTCCCATCATCTTGATCACCGCGCGCACCGATCGCGACTCGAAGTTGATTGGTCTCTCCGCGGGCGCCGACGAGTTTCTTCCCAAGCCAATCGATCGGCCAGAGCTGCTGTTGCGCGTGCGCAATCTTTTGCGGCTGCGCGAAAACGAAGTTGCGCTCACGCAACAGAACACGCAGCACGCCGAGCTGCATCGCTTCAAGGATGAGCTGTCGGCGATGATCGTCCACGATCTGAAAAACCCGCTGGCAGCGGTGATCTCCAACCTCGAGTTCGCGCTCACCGGTACGGATACGTTTCAAAACGACACGCGTGAGTCGATCGACGAGGCCAAGGTGGCCAGCCGTCGCGCGCTCCGCATCATTGAAAGTCTTCTCGATGTCACGCGCATCGAGGCCGGGCGGCTCGATCTGCGTCGGCGGCCCACCAACGTTTCCGAGCTGCTTGGTACGGTGGTGAACCAGCGCACACTGCTCACGCGCGCCCGCGACATCCAGGTCAATTGCCGAGGCGACAATCAGCAGCGTATCGATGTGGATTCCGATCTAATCTTGCGTGTGATCGAAAACCTGTTCGATAACTCGGTTCGTTACACACCTTCGGGCGGGCGTATCGAGCTCTGCAGCACCGCAGATGACGAGCACGCCTGCATTCGCGTGGGAAATACCGGCCCGCCGATTCCGCAGGAGTTCCGCCGCGTGATCTTCGAAAAATACGGACAGGTGGCGCCTACCGGCAGAACCAATCTCGGCCTGGGCCTCTACTTCTGCCGACTGGCCACCGAAGCGCACGGCGGTCGCATCTGGGTCGAAGACACACCCGACTTTCCGACGGTGTTTGGATTGGAGTTTCCCATGGCGAAAGCCTAGTGTCCTGTCCCGCAAATATCTTGGAATTCGAGTGCGCATCCGGCCCGATCGCGGCGTTGCTCCTCCCTCAAATACCCCAAGTATTCTCGGTCGTCGCGCCTTGCGTTCGAACCGGCTGCACACTCTCGGTTCCGCAAGCTCTTTGCGGGACAGGACACTAGCAAGAGATGGCCTCCGCGGATTTGATCCTGGTCGTCGACGACGATCCACAGGTGCTCTACGTTCTTCAGCGCAGTCTGGCGCGGCTCGGCTATGAAGTGCTCCAGGCAATGGACGGCGTCACTGGTTACGAGCTGGCGGTCAAGCATCAACCCAAGGTGATCGTGTCCGACATTCGCATGCCCGGGATCGACGGGCACACGCTGCTTCGGCGACTCACCGCGCAGAAAGTGGACGCGGCAGTCATCATCACCAGTGGTCATGGAACCATGGACGACGTGGTCGACGCGCTTCGCAACGACGCGGTCGACTATCTGCGAAAACCATGGACGGTGAGCGAGTTGGTCGCATCGGTGGCGAGGGCCATCGACATCTGCGATCGACGACGTGCCACCCGCCGCGCGCAAGAGCAGACGCAAGGAGAAGCTCCGCTCGATCCGACTCCGGCCGATCAGAATCGCCTGCAAAACATCGTCGAGCGATTGCGCAAGGGCGAGATTCCTATCCCGGCCTGTCCGACGGTAGTGCGCGAGCTGAAGCGGATCTTGCCGCAGCCGGGCGTCGAGATGAACGCCATCATGACGCTCATCGAGCGCGATCCCGGCGTGGTCGCTCATCTGCTGCGAATGTCGAACAGTCCGCAGTATTTCCGTCCCGGGCAGAGCCAGGATCTTCGCGCAGTCGTTGGGCGCGTCGGACTGCGCCAACTGCAGTCGCTCATCGACAAGATCGCCGAGCATCATTTCTATGAGGTCAAAAGCCCCGATGTACAGGCGGTCCAACTCAAGATCTGGCGCCACGCGGTCGCCCGGGCGCTGTCGATGCGGGCGCTGGCTGAAATGGTGGGCCGGCCACTCGATCCCGACTTTGCTTACGTCGTCGGCATTTTGCTCGATGTCGGTGCGTCCTTTCTGTTGTGGGTGGTGACCGAAAACTCCGCCACTGCGCTCAACGTCGAGGAGTGTCTGGCTTTCATCGATCAGAATCATGAAGAGCTGGGCGCGGCGGTGCTCACCGCGTTCAACGTCGAGGTGCAGCTTTCGCTGCTGGTGAAGGGACATCACGGCGGTTCGCCGCCAGCACCGCCCACGCCCTATTTCGCACTGATTGTGCTGGGAAAGATGTTGGCCGAGCAGCTCACGCGCGAAACGGATTGCACCCATTCGGCGACGGCCGATCCCGGTCTGGAGGAGCGCTGCCTCGCCGCGCTCGGCGTGGGCAACATCGTCCTCGAGAGGATGGCCGGCCAGCTCCGTTCAGAGTATTCCGAGATCCTCGCCAGCGTCACCCGCGTCACCTGAGAATCTCAGAGCGGGCCGTCAAAACCCGTGCTCTCGCCTGGCTTGCTGCGGGCCTCGTCTGNNCACAGGTTTTGACGGCCCGCTCTCAGGCCTCGAGCACCTCGCGCACTTTCTTGGCGAGATCGGAGGGGACGAACGGTTTCTGAATGAAGTTGGTGGCGCTGTCCACCAATCCAGTACCAAATCGCGCGTAGTCAGCGTAGCCCGACATGAACAGAACCCGCAGTGCCGGGCGGCTCACTCGCGCCTGTTGGAATAGATCGGGGCCGCTGCCTTCGGGCATGACGACGTCAGACAAGATCATGTCGATCTCGATGTCTGCGTTGGCGCAGATGGCCAGCGCCTCTTCCATGCTGGCGGCGGAGTGAACTTGATATCCTCTCGACTCGAGGACCTTCCGCGCGGCCTTACGCACTTGATCGTGATCCTCGACCAGAAGAATGCTCTTCTTCTTTTCCGCCCCAGAGTCGATCACGTCGCTCACCGCATCGGTTCTCGGTAAATAGATCTTGAAGACGGTTCCGACGCCGACTTCGCTCTTGACCCAGATCGATCCTCCGCTTTGCTGCACGATGCCGTAGCAGGTCGACAGTCCCAGGCCGTTCCCTTTACCGACGTCCTTGGTGGTGAAGAAAGGTTCGAAGATGCGTCGTTGAACCGTCGCGTCCATTCCGCAACCGGTGTCGGTGATGGTGAGCATTACATACCTGCCCGGCTTGGTTAGGTTGTGGCTGGACGCGTAGTTTTCGTCGATGTCGACGTTGGCCGTCTCGATCGAAAACTTTCCGCCCGACGGCATCGCGTCGCGAGAGTTCAAGGCCATGTTCATGATCATCTGTTCGATCTGGCTGGCGTCGGCTCGAATCATTCCCAGCGCCGCGCCGGGCGAGAACGAGACCGTGATGTGATCTCCCACCACGGTGCGCACCATCTGGTCGACGCTCGACACCACTCGATTCAGATCGAGCTCCTTCGAGGTCAAAACCTGCTTGCGGCTGAATGCGGTGAGCTGACGCGTAAGGTTGGCGGCACGCTCGGCAGCTTTCTTGATTTCGAGCGCGTCGGTGCGCAGCTCGTTTCCTTCCGGCAGACCTTCGATGAGGAAGTGCGTATTGGCCAAGATCGCGGCCATGATGTTGTTGAAGTCGTGCGCAATGCCGCCGGTGAGTCGGCCCACGGCCTCGAGTTTTTGCGCCTGACGCAGGCGCTCTTCCATGCGCCGCTCTTCGGTGATCTCGGAGAACATTCCGTCGATGAACCGTTCGCCGTTCCGCTCATAGTTCGCGATCGATCGGTTGCGGATCCAGATCCATTGGCCGTCTTTGCGCTGAAATTGGCACTCGAGATCGAACGATGCGTTGCTGTGGGCGATCGCCGCCTGAATTTGTGCCACGCGATTGCGGTCGTCCGGATGAATTCGAGAGAACCACAGCATGCGCCCGCCTTTGACCACCTCCTCGGCGGTGAAGCCCCAAATTCGTTCGACGCTGGCTGTGACGAATGTGATGGAGCCGGTGCGAATGCTGCCGGACCAGATCACTCCCGGGATTCGCTCGATGAAGTTTCGATATTTTTCCTCGGCTTCGGCAAGCGCGTTCACCGCTTGCAAGTGAGCGGTGACGTCTCGCCCGATGGCGAAAATAAAATCCTGTCCGTGAACGTTCACGCGCTTGGCGGAGAAGTCCATGTACAGCTTCTTGCCGCTCGGCGTCTGCACCTGAACCGCCTTGCGGGCCGCACCTTCGCCGTTGACCAGGTTCGTAAAGTCGTTCGCCTGCTGCGTAACGTCCGAAGGCGTCGCAAACTCACTGATATTTCTGCCGACCGCCTCCGCCGCAGTGAGCCCGAAAACCTGCTCCCACAACGTGTTGACTTCGACGATCGTTCCACTGGTATCGAGCACCACCACCGTGTCGTTGGCGTACTCGAAGAAGATTCCAAACCGCCTGGCTGCAAGGTCCTGTGGGTCGTCCATGAATCCTCTAGGCTGCGAGAACGGTGCCGATCAACATAAATTCTAAGTATATACTATCATAGATGTTTATGTTTTAATAAGGTGTTGGTACCATGGTTCTTTCGCCATAGTTATGGTATAATCACCAGATCATGGCGCATCGACTTTTGGTCATCGATGATGACCATTCGAACTGCAAGGTTTTGAAGGCAATTTTCGCACGTGTCGGCATCGCGGTGGACATTGCGTATGAGGGACGAGAAGGAATCGAGCTCGCACTAGGGCGTTTACCTGATCTGGTTATTCTCGATCTGCATCTGCCCACCATCGATGGATTGGAAGTGCTCGCCGAGCTCAAACGCTTCGATCCGGCGCTGCCGGTGATCATGATGACCGCGCACAACGACGTGAAGACCGCGTTGCGAGCGACTCAGCTCGGTGCCGCCGACTATCTGGTCAAGCCGTTCGATCCCGAGGAGCTGCGCGCGCGCGTNNATTCTCGGCGAGACCGGCACCGGAAAAGAGATTGTAGCGCAGGCGGTGCACCGTCAAAGCGAGCGTCGCGGCCGGCCCTTCATCGCGCTCGACTGTGGTGCGATTCCCGAGACGCTGCTCGAGTCAGAGCTGTTCGGCTATGAGAAGGGCGCGTTCACCGGCGCCGAACGGCGGCGTGAAGGCCACTTTCAACTCGCGCAAGGTGGCACCCTGTTCCTCGACGAGATCGGGAATCTGCCGATGGGCCTTCAGGCCAAGCTGCTGCGCGTGCTCGAGTCGCGCGAGATTCAGTCGGTGGGCGCCACCAAGGCAACGCCGCTCGACGTCCGCTTCGTCGCCGCCACCAATCATGATCTGCAGCGCCGCGTGCAAGACGGCCTGTTTCGCGCCGATCTCTACTTCCGCTTGGCGCAATACACCATCGGACTGCCGCCACTTCGAGAGCGAACGTCCGATATCGCGCATCTGGCGCAGCGGTTTCTCGAGGAGGCCAGCGTCGAGCTGCGCCGGCCGGTGCGCACCGTTCCGGCCGAGGTGGTCACGCTGCTGGAAAAATATGCGTGGCCAGGAAACGTGCGCGAGCTGCGCAACGTCATTCGTCAAGCGGTGCTCGAGTCGAAAGATCTGGTCATTCACCGTCCGCTGGTGCAGCGGCTGCTCGGTCGCAACACCGGTCCCAGCGCGATCGCGCCTTCGACCGCGCGAGGAGGGTCGCTGCGCGAAATCGCCGCCAACGCTGCGCGCGAAGCGGAGCGCCAAGCCATCACCGAGGTGCTGCACTCCACGCGCGGAAACAAAAGTCGCGCCGCGCGCGTGCTCGACACCGACTACAAGACGTTGCATCTGAAGATGAAAATCTTGGGAATCCGCGCCCGCGACTTTACATCCTGATCATCTCGTCGACGGTGCCGACTCCTGTGATGCGTCCGGCGTCGAGTAAGATGGCGCGATCGCCGACCGCGCGCGCTTCGTTTCGATGGTGGGTGACATGCAAGATGGGCAGCTTCGATTCGTCGGCGTAGGCGCGCACGTCGGCGAGCAGCGATTGTCTAAGCGTGCGATCCATCGCCGAGAACGGCTCATCGAGGAGCACCAGCCGCGGCGAGATGGCGAACGCCCGGGCCAGCGCCACCCGCTGCGCCTCACCGCCGGAAAAGGTGGCCGGGCGCCGGTCGCCGACGTGCGGAACTTTCATGCGCTCGAGCATTTGCAGCGCGCACTGGCGGCGGTCTCCATTAGAGAGCGAACGATCGATTCCGTATTCGACGTTTTGGATCGCGGTCAAATGTGGAAACAGCGCCAAAGATTGAAACACCAGCGCAATTCCGCGCGTATGAACCGGCACATTTTGCCGGCTGGCCCGGTCGAACCAGATTCGATCGCCGAGCGCGATGCGGCCGCGGTCGGGNNCCCGACGGACCAAATAAAATGGTGATACCCGGTGGCGCCTCGAAAGCGACCTCGAGTGAGAAGGGCGGATGCTGGTCGTGCTCTTTCCGACGCGACAGCTGGATGTCGACGTGCAGGCTCATTCGCGCCGCCGGGTCAGCTTGTTGACCGAGTAGAGCGCCAGTACCGCGATGCCGGTGAGCACCGCGACCATTCCGGCCGCCTCCGCCTCGCGTCGCGATTGAATCGCATCATAGATCGCCAGCGCCGCGGTCTGCGTCTCGGTGGGAATGTCGCCGGCGACCATCAGCGTGACACCGAAATCGCCGAGCGCGCGGGCGAATCCGAGCATGACTCCGGCGACCAGGCCGCGCGAAGCGAGCGGCGCTTGAATGGTGAAGAAGACTCGCGCCGGGCTCGCGCCCAATGTCCGTGCCGCCGAAATGAGCGCGCGATCCACGCCCTCGAGGGCGGCGCGTGAAGATTTGATCACCAGCGGCAGCGACCCAATGGTGGCCGCCACCACCGCGCCAGTCCGAGTGAAAACGATCGACGAGCCGGTCATTGCTTCCCACGCGTGGCCGAGCAGCGAGCGACGTCCCAGCACCACCAACAGATAATAGCCGAGCACCGTGGGCGGCATCACCAGCGGAGCGGTGGCAATTGCATCGATGAGATCGCGTCCGACCAAACGCTTCGACGACAGCAGAAGTCCGAGTCCGACCCCGATGGCGGTCGCCAGGATGGTCGCCACGATCGCGACTTGAAAAGAAAGGAGAAGAGGAGCCCAGTCCAAGTCAGTTCGCTTGCGCTTCGCCTGGCAGCAGAAATCCAAATCGTTTCATGATTGCTCGACCCGCGCTCGAATTCACGAAGGCTTCGAAGCTTCGCGCGACTGAAACGCGCTCGGGTTTCTCGCTACATACCACCATCGCCTGATCGATCGGTTGATGAAGCTTCTCGTCGATGACCAGCCAATCTCCGTTCGAGCCGATCGCCAGCGACAGCGCCACCACTGCAGCCTCCACATTGCCCGACTGCGCGAACTGTAAGGTCTGCTGAATGTTTTCGCCGTAGACCAACCTCTTTTTGATTCTGCTTGCGATCTTGGCCTTTTCGAATGCTTGCATAGCAGCCTTGCCATAGGGAGCGTGCTCGGGGTTGGCGATGGCAATCTTGAGATATTGGGCGTCGGCGAGATCGGCGAGGGTCTTGGGGAGGGGCGCGCCTTTTTTCACCCACACCACGATTCGGCCGCGCGCGTACAGCGCCTTCGAGCTCGCCTGGCACGCGCCAGCGGCGATGGTCTCGTCGGCAAAGCTGATGTTGGCGGCGGCAAACACATCGAAGGGCGCACCCTCTTCGAGCTGTTTGGCGAGGAGCCCAGTCGATCCAAAACTGAAAATCACCTTCTGCCCGTATGCTTTTTCATAGGCCGCGCCGACCGCTTCGAACGCGTTCGCCAAGTCGGCCGCCGCCGCCACTTTGAGCGGCGTATCGAGCGGTTTGGCCGAGACGCGCGCGCTGGTGAGGATGGAGCATGCGAGCACGATCCAGGGAGCGGAGCGGTGGGCCTTTGGTCTGTTCACCGCGCAAGCTTAGCGGGGAGCGCCGCGAATCTCCACGGCGAATTCTTCACCGCGAAGATGGCTATTCGATGATGCTGCGAAATAGCTCGTCGATCTCGATCCGCTTGAGAATCACGCGGTGGGCGATTCTCCGATCGACGATCTCTTTAGCGTGAGACGGCATCCGTCCGGTGTACAGGATGCGCCGCACGTTCGGATGCTCTTGAAACACGCGCTCAAGGAGCACGTCGCCGCGTTCGTCTCCGATGCTGAAGTCGCTGACGATCACGTCCGGACATTGCCGCGAAATCTCGTTCCACGCAGTCCCGAGCGAATTTGCGGTGCGCGCAGTGTGCCCTCGGCCGGCGATGAAAAGGCTTAAGAAACTGAGCAAGTCCAGGTCGTCATCGACGAGCAGAACGTCAAGTGGATGCATGTTCGGTACTGGTGAGTGCCGCGAGCGCGCAGACTGTTGCAAAAAAAGTGAGCGTGGTCGTTTTCCGCGTGGGTGTTTTCAACGAAATCGGCGCAAGTGGCACACATTCCCCATGGACCTCGCAAAGACCCGCGCCCCGACCAACGGAAACGCCGCACGCGCGACCTATCGTTCAGTCGCTCGGGGACTCGATGAGGCCTTTCGAGATCTTCCGCTCGAGGCGCGCCAGATCGTTCGGCTATGTGACGGCACGCGCCGGTTGCGCGCGATCTGTGAGCTGAGCCCAATCGCCGCCACACGGACGGAGCAGGTGATCGACAAGCTGGTCTCGCTCGGCCTCGTCGAGCGCTGCCTGATTCCGCCCAGTCGGACGCGCTTTCCCGACACGCGCGTGATTGCCGGCTGGTTGGGGCTGGGCGGCGCCATATCCAACTTTTCCGTCGAGGACGAGAGCTTCTTTTCCAGCAGGATCGATCACTTGGTAGAGGGTGAACATGAAGGTTAAACGTCTGTTTTGGGTGGCGGCGTTTCTGGCGGTGGCGGCCTGTGGCCGCTCGGGCGTGCCCGAAAATGAAAACAACGGAGACGGGACCACTGGCGACGGTGGCAATCTCGACGACGGCGGCGAAGCGGACGGCTCTGCGTCCTTCGATGGTGGAAACTGCGTCACGGGTACCACCAGCTGCGACGGCGTGTGCGTCGATTTGGCCGCCAGCGCGGAAAACTGCGGCGCCTGTGGCAACGCCTGTCCGATGGGGCGCGTGTGCGGCCGAGGCCAGTGCCGCATGAGCTGTCAGATGGGCGCCACCAATTGTAACGGCGGCTGCGTCAACGAGAACAACGACGACTTGAACTGCGGCGCCTGCGCCAAAGTCTGCCCAACCGGATCGCACTGCGCGGCGGGCGTCTGCGGTTGCGCGGCACCAGCGGCACTGTGCTCTGGCGTGTGTGTCGACACCACCAGCGATCCGAAAAACTGTGGCACGTGCGGCACCACCTGCACCGTCACCCAGGTCTGCTCTCAATCGGTCTGCGCCTCGGTCTGTGGCACATCGCTCACCGACTGTTCCGGCGCCTGCATCGACGTGACTAGCAGTCACTCCAATTGTGGTCAGTGTGGCACCGCGTGCGGCGCCACCATGGTCTGCACCACCGGAGCGTGTGGTTGCGAGAATGGACAGACGGCCTGCTTGGGTACCTGCATCAATGTCAGGACCGACGCGAAAAACTGCGGCGCTTGCGGCAGCGCCTGCGACGTCGGACATCAGTGTTTGAACGGCGTTTGCGACAATGTCTGCCCGACTGGCGAGACCCGCTGTGGCGGAGGCGGTGGATTCGGCGGCGCCGGCGCCTGCTCGAATCTGCAAACCGACGCGCGCAACTGCGGCTCGTGCGGCAACGCCTGCCCAACCGGAGCGACCTGCACCGCCGGCACTTGTGCCTGCCCCACCGGCACCAGCCAATGTGCAGTCGGAATGCAGGGCTCGATCTGCGTGAATCTACAGACCAACGGCCAGAGCTGCGGCACCTGCGGAACCCGCTGCACCGGGGGAGCGGTGTGTGACCAGGGCACCTGCCAGTCCTCCTGCACGGGAGGCTTGGCCCAGTGCGGAAATTCCTGCGTCGATTTGACCAGCGATAAGGCCCACTGTGGATTCTGTAATAGCGTTTGCGGCGCAAATCTGGTGTGCTCCGGCGGTACCTGTGCTTGTCCCACAGGCACCACCAATTGCAGCGGCCAGTGCGTCAA
>PLXG01000339.1 GCA_003153195.1 Myxococcales bacterium | reverse complement strand
TCGGGAGTGTGGGCGTAGTCGACGAACACATCGAAACCGCGATCATTTTCCACTCGCTCGAGGCGTCCGGGCACCGCCTTCATCGATCCCAACCCGCGCGAGATCTGTTCGGATGAAAGTTCGAGCGCGCAGCCGATGCCGACCGCCACCGCCAAATTCTCCAGGTTGAAGGCGCCGATCAGCGGCGAGCGGATTTCGATCGTCCCCACCGGCGTTTTGAACGTCGCGTCGATGCCGGCGATCGAATGCGCTGCCCGCGCAACCGATATGTCGGCCGGGCGATTTTGCGCGGAGATTCGCAGTACTTTCCCGACAGCGGCATGGGCCATCTCTTCGCCGTATTCCCGATCCACCAGCACCGCTGCCGTGCCGATCAAATGGTCGTGAAACAGCTTTTTCTTGGCGGAAGCGTACGCCTCCATGGTGCCGTGAAAATCGAGGTGATCTTGCGTCAGGTTGGTGAACGCAGCCACCGCGAAGCACATCCCTTCCAGACGTCCGAGCTCGAGCGCGTGCGAAGAGCACTCCATGGCAATGTGGGTGCAACCAGCGTCGCGCATCTCGGCCAGCGTTCGGTGCAACTCGAGCGGCGTCGGAGTGGTGAACGGTGCTTCACGTGAGACATTTTTGTAGCGATAGGCGACCGTGCCGAGCACGCCGGGCTCACCGCCGCCCGCGCGGATGAGCGATTCGGTGAGAAACGTAGTGGTGGTCTTGCCGTTGGTGCCGGTGATACCGATCATTTTCATCGATTCGGCCGGTCGGCCATAGCGATTGGCGGCGATTCGCGCCAGCGAAAGCGCACTCGATGACACCCGGATCTGTGCGCCGGTAAAAGTCTCACGTGAGACGAGCTCTTCGACCACCGCTGCATTCGCCGAATTGACCGCCGACAAGAAGCGATGGCCATCGACCGTATGTCCGCGCAGCGCGACGAACAGATCGCCCTCTTTTACCGCGCGCGAGTCGTCACGAACTTCGGCGATGTCGAGCGTCGAAAGATCGAAGCCCGATGGCGCGACTTCCAAGATGTCGACGCCCGCGAGCAGCGTGGAGAGCAGCATGCATTCAATCTATTGCAAAAATACGACCGGCGCGATTCCTTTGCAGTTCTCCGCGATTCGGCCCGCGTGCGGAAATCGGCACACGCTGACTGTGGCCAGAGTTGTCAGCTGGGAGGCGAGAATGAAAGCTTGCACAAGCTGCCGCGCTTTTGCGCGCCCGGACCCGGCGATTGCGCGATCACGAATCCACTTCCTGAGATCTCCAGCTTGAGGCCGACGCGGCGTGCCACATCGAGCGCTTCGGACATTCCCATGCCGCTGAAGTCGGGGACCTCCTTCAATCCAGCGCGCGCCTCGTCGCTGGTGGCGAACACGCCGCCCTCTTCCGACTCTTCACTCTCGGCGTCGAGTTGATGCGCATCGACGAGTGGCGTGGGCGCGACTTTCTTTTTTGAGACAGGTTCCACCGCTACTGCGACCGACGGTGCAAGGGTCGGCGGCACGCCCAACCAGGGCAGCGCGTCGGCGATCACCTCTTGAAAGATCGGCCCCGCCACCATTGATCCAAAGTGCGTGCCTTGCGGCTCATCGACCATCACGAACAAAACGATCTTGGGATTTTCCGCCGGTGCAAATCCGACGAACGACGACGCCCACTTGTCAGTCGAATAGTGACGCGTGAGCGGATCGACCTTTTGCGCAGTGCCGGTTTTTCCGGCGAAGGTATATCCTGGAAGACTGAGCTTTTCGGCTGTGCCACCCTTTTGCGTCACCGCGATCAACATTCCGCGTACCGTCTGCGCCAGCGCCCCATCGACCACCGGATGCGACTGCTGTTTGGCTTCGTAGGCCACACGTCCCACGCCATCGACCACGCGACGTACCACGTGCGGCAAATTCCAAACGCCGCCGTTGGCAATGGTGGAATAGGCCGTCGCCATTTGCAGTGGCGTGGCGGTGATGCCTTGACCAAATGACATGGTGGCGGTCTCGACCGGACCCATGTGCGCAACCGATCGAACCTGTCCGGCGCGCTCGCCGGGAAGATCGATCCCTGTCGGCCGCCCAAAACCGAACTTGAGCAGCGTCTCGTGCAGCTTCTCTCGACCTTCGCGCTGCGCGATCTTGGCGGTGCAAATATTCGACGACTTGGCGAGCACTTCAGTGGTGGTGACGTCGCCGATCTTTTCGGCGTCGTGAATGGTGGCTGGCCCGATGGTGTAGCGACCATTTTCGCAATACCAATTGTCGGTGATGTGAATCGCTTTCGATTCGAGCGCGCCGGTGATCGAAAACGTTTTCATGGTCGAGCCGGGCTCGAACGGATCGGTCACCGATCGATTGCGAACGCCGCGTTCACGCGCGTCATCGGGCTCGTTCGGATTCATGGTCGGCATCGACGCCATCGCCAACACTTCGCCGTTCGACGGATCGAGTGCCACCGCCACACCGGCTTTGGCGTGATGCGCGTTCACCCCATTTTCGAGCGCGCGCTCGAGCCGAAACTGAATGTGCCGATCGATAGTCGTATACACGTCGTGTCCGGCTTGCGGCGCCGAATCACCGAGACCGCCGGCTAGCACTGCCCGACCGAGCGCGTCGCGAAATGCCGGCACCGCCGATCGTGCACCGCGCAGCCATTTGTCATATTGCAGCTCGAGTCCCTCCTGTCCGGCCGCATCGACGCCGGCCCAACCGAGCACCGGTCCGCCGAGCGCACGATTGGGATAATAGCGACGCGGCTCTTTGGCGGCATAGACCCCGGCGAGCTCCAGATCTTTTACCGCGCGCGCCTCTTCCGCCGTCACCCGCCGCTTGAGCCATGCAAAGTAACGGTGCACGTGCAGCTTTTTCTCCAGATCCTTCTTGTCCATGTGCAGCGCCGGCCCGAGCAGCTTGGCGATGCGCGGCGCATCCGACGCGATCAGGCGCGGATTGGCGTAGATCGAATCGACCTCTGCCGACGCCGCCAGCTCGGCGCCATTGCGATCGAGAATGCGCCCGCGCTTGGGCGGCAGCTCGACGTCCTTCATATATTGATCTTCGGCCATCGCCTTCAGATGTTCCGACTCGCGCACCTGCAGCACGTACGCGCGATAGATGAGCACCAAGAACAGCGATGCGAGCACTCCGCCCGCGCAATAGAGACGAACCTTGACCCAGCGGCCGACCAGAAATTGATTCATTGCTCCACACCCGATGAGGCCAGCTTGAGCACGCGCACCTTTTGCGGATCGGGCGGCACCATGTGCAGGTTCTCTCGCGCGGCGCGCTCGACCACCGTGAGATCCATTCGCGTGCGCAGCTCCAGGCTCAGTCGCTGATTCATCTCCGACAGATCGTGCCGCGCTTGCGTCTCGTGCGAAATGTCGTAGCCGAGCGAAAGCACCTGCAGATGCACCCACACGTGCACCAGCGCCACCAACGTAAGTGAGCCGATCATGATGGCCACGAACAAACTGGGCGAGCGATACCAAACGCGCCGTACTTTCACCATCGCCGGCGCCCTCATGGCCGACGAAATCATCAATCGAGGATGCATCGTTCCACCGCTCGCAATCGCGCCGAACGCGATCGCGGATTTTTGGCCACTTCGTCGTCCGTCGGCCAGATTGGTTTTCGGGTCAACAAATTGAACTCCGCGTACGGCAAAATTCCCATCTTCTCGGCCACGTCGGGCGGCACGCCCGGATCTTTGGCCAGATCGCGAAAGCGATTCTTCACCATCGCGTCTTCCAGCGAATGAAAGGCAATCACCACCACGCGTCCGCCTGGCTTCACCCAGCTGGTGAACCCGTCGAGGAATCGCTCGAGCTGTCCGAGCTCGTCGTTGACCGCGATGCGTAGCGCTTGAAAGGTGCGCGTGGCCGGATCTTTGTGTCGCTCTTGGGTCGGCACCGCGCGGGCAATCAGCGCCGCCAAATCGGTGGTGTTGCGCAGCACGCCGGCGGCCATCGCCTCTTTGATATTGCGCGCGATTCGTCCAGCGTAGCGCTCTTCCCCGTAGCGACGCAGAATGTTCGCTAAATCGTCGAGGTCGATTCGCTCGAGCAGCGCGTGCGCGGTTTCGCCGCTCGACGGATCCATGCGCATGTCGAGTGGACCTTCACGCTGAAATGAAAACCCTCGCTCAGAGTGATCGAGCTGCGGCGAAGAGACGCCCACGTCGAGTACAAATCCATCGATCGCTTCAAGCCCGAGCCCGCGCAAAATCTCGCCCGCGCGATCGAACGTTCCGTGCACCAGCGTCACGCGTTCGCCGAACTTTTCCAAACGTGCGCGCGCAGCCTCGAGCGCAGACGGATCGCGGTCGATCCCCACCAGCCGACCATCGGGCGCCGACGCTTCGAGCACGCGCAGGGCGTGACCGCCGCCGCCCAAGGTTGCGTCGCAATAAACTCCACCAGGACGCGGCGCGAGATAGGACACCGCTTCCTCCGCGAGCACGGTCGCGTGGACGAAAGGAACCACGCCCAATCGTGTCTCCTTCGCCGGGTCTTCGCAAATTTTCTACTGTTTTCCAGCAGGATAGATTGCGATAATCGAAAGCGGTGTCTCGTGACTACTATCTGCTGAGCGGAATCTGGAACGCGATCGTTTGCGGCGCGTTTATGAAGAAGGTGCAGCTGGCCAGGGTGCGCGCGCGTTACTTCGGTCAGCCGTTTGCGATCTTGATGACCGACCTCGATCTTTTCAAAAAGAAGAACGACACCTACGCCCATTCTGCGGGCGACGCGATCCTCAAAGAGTCCGCCGAGCGAATTCGTGGTTCGGTGCGGCCAACCGATCTAGTCAGACGCTACGGCGCATCGGCATCTCCTGTTCGCCGGACGACATCGATGACCTAAAGGCGCTCATCGATGTGGCGGACCCTCGCCTTTATCGGGCTAAAAGTGGCGGCCGCAATGCAGTCGCTTTCAGCTAGTTNNTTCTATAGAACTATTCGCAACTTAGAGTTTAGCTCTTCGGCCACCAGGCAAGCCCTCGCTTGCCTGCCTGAAAACAAGGAATACAGCGCTAGAACGCGCTGTTCTCTTGACGAATAGGGGTAAGGCGCGATAGATCATCTCCCTACTTTGGGGTTGGGAACCACACGCTTGTTTCTCGAACCAAGCGTCGACCAGGGAAACCTTTGAAGGAGTCAGTGGCTATGGAGACAACACTCTTCGGTATGGATCATAAGATTGACCAGCTCCGTGAGCTGCGTATGCGCACGGCAACCGGCCTGGTTCATGATTACGATGAAAAGTTCGATGTTTCGTGGATCTACCACGACAACGCGCTCGAAGGCGTGGTCCTTTCGTACCACGAGCTCAAAGCCGCCATCGACAAGAAGATCATCTCGGACGTCACGCTGATTCCGATGTACGAGGAGATCAAGAACCACAAACATGCCATCGAGCAAGTTCGCCAGATCGCGCGCGCCTGGGCAGTCGAGAACGCGACGAAAAAGGGCAAGAAGAAGAACCAAATCACGCTCGATACGCTGAAGCTCCTGCATACGCTGCTCACGCCGGAAGAGAAGGCCAAGGGCAATCCGTTCCGCAAGGACAACCCGCTTCATCGCCTTTACTTCCATGAGATCTCGCAGCCGGACAAGATCACCCTCCGCATGCGCAAGCTGGTGGAATGGCTCGACGAAGAAGAGACGCTGAACATGAATCCGGTGGAGCGCGCCGCGCGGGCGCATTACCGCTTCATGTCGATCTATCCTTGGCCGAAGAACTCGGGCAAGGTGGCGCGTCTGCTCATGAACCTCATGCTCGTTCGCGACGGCTTCCCGCCCATCGTGATTCACGCTATCGAGCGTCAGCGCTACTACGATGTGCTTCGCAATGAGTCGGCCGGGCTGATTCCGCTGGTGTTCGAGTCGATGGAGAACGCGATCGAGACTTCGACGCGCTACTTCACCGAGCTGCAGGAAGCACGTCGCCTGACCCGCCGCTCCGCCTAGTAGTTTCACTTCGAATCGTTACGGAAACAGCGTAATTCCCGCCCCACCGTTGTAGAGCTCAGTCATCTCATACTCGACAAGCGCACGATTCCAAATTCCAAACTCGTCGAGCATCCCTTGCCACGGATTACCCACGGCGGAAAATCCGACATAGTCATGCGCCCCGGCAATATAGTGGGCCTTGGCCGCCTCATCGGTCTGGGCGTTGGTCTCGTCGGCATCCACCCTACTCACCAGGGTCAAAAGCACCGCCACCAACACCACGACACGCATCGTGGTCATTGTCGCATGCGGAGGTAGGCAAGACAACATCGCCAGCCAGATTCACGACCCGGTTCGGGGCCGTTCAGCCTGGTGCTACTTGAGCCAAAAGCTGATAGGGTTTTGCCCGTGAGAAGCCCGCGTTTTCATAGCTCTCTCGATGAGCTCGCCGCCCAGCTCAACGCTTCGATCGATTTCGACGTCCGCCTTTTGCCGTTCGATGTCCAAGGCTCTAAAGCGCACGCGCAGATGCTCGCCAAGCAAAAGATCATTTCCGATGCAGACGCGGCTGCAATCGTTCGCGGGCTCGATGAAGTGCAAGCCGCGTTCGAGTCGGGCGAGCTGAAAATGGATCCGGCGCTCGAAGACGTGCNNGCAACGATCAGGTGGCGACCGATTTGCGACTCTTCGTTCGCGCGCAGGGTCACGCAATTTTGCAGGCGCTCACCGGGTTGCGCGACGCACTCATCACGCAAGCCAAGTCGCACATCGACACAATTTGTCCGGGTTACACGCATCTTCAGCGCGCGCAGCCGGTGCGGCTCGCACACCATCTGCTTGCCTATCACGAGATGCTGATTCGTGACGAAGGACGCATCATCGACGCGCTCAAACGCGCCAATCAAAATCCGCTCGGCTCGGGCGCGCTAGCCGCCACCACCTTTCCCATCGATCGCGATGCGACCTCCAAATCGCTCGGCTTCGATGCACCCACGCGCAACAGTCTAGATGCGGTTGGCGATCGCGACTTCGCCATTGAGCTGACGGCCGCGTGCGCATTGATTCTCGTACATCTTTCGCGACTCTCGGAAGAGCTGGTGGTGTGGAGCGCCCA
>PLXG01000378.1 GCA_003153195.1 Myxococcales bacterium | reverse complement strand
GTCGGTCTCGATCGGCGGGAAGGTGTTGTAGTGGCACGGGATGACCTCCCGCGCCCCGATCAGGCGCGCCGCTTCGACGCCGTCGTGGCGGTCCATTGTGTAGTGGCCGCCGATGCACATCAGGGCGACGTCGATCGGGTTGCGCTTGCCCACCAGCTTCAGGTCTGAGAACAGGCATGTGTCACCCAGGTGGTAGACGACCTGCCCGCCGAAGTTGATCAGCAGCCCGGCCGGCGTGGAGACGGTCCCGTTGGGAGTCGTGGAGGTGTGCCAGGCCGGCACGAGCTTGACCCAGCCCCAGTCGAAGCTCGCCGTCCCGCCGAGATTGCAGTCATTGACGTTCACGCCCTCGTTCCCGATCTCGCCGGCCACCTCGGTTATCGCCACCACCATGGCCCCGGTCCGCTTGGCGATCGGCACCGTGTCGCCGTAGTGGTCCTGGTGGCCGTGAGTCAGCAGAATCGTCGTCGCATCCACCTCGTCCGCGCTGGCGGCGGCCTTGGGGTTCCCGGTCAGAAACGGGTCGATCAGAAGCGTTGTGTCGCCGTCAGTCAGGGTGAAGCAGGCGTGGCCGAGAAAACGGATGTCCATGATTTTTCAGTCCTCCGGTTGGGGTTCTGTGGTCGGTCTACCCAGCTGACGGGAGAGCTCAAAGCCGACGGCTACGCCGACCAACATCCCGAGCCGGGTCTCCTCGGCAAGCAGCGTCCTGACCGCGCGCAGGCGGGCCTCGGCGTCGGCCTCGCCGACTGCCTTTCCCAGCACCTGGTCATGGGCGGCGTCAAACCAGCCGCCCTCCGTGATCGCCGCCGCGAGCACTTTTTGGAGCTGAGGAGCGACGCGCATGACCACATCCTGGGCCTCACGAAGCTGGCTTGGGTCAGCGATCTCCGCGATCGCGGCATCCAGCTCTTCGTCTGTGTAGGCGCGCTCCGGCACTCGCTGGGCCATCATACGTATGTGGCCGTGGCGCTCACCTCGCTCTCGCACGGCGCCGGATGCGGCTGCAAGCTCCCGGCGGCGGCAATCACCCCGCTCCTGGCCGGGCTACCCGGCATCAGCGATCCAAACGTGCTCGTGGGGTTCGAGAACTCTGATGACGCCGGCGTGTACCGGCTGCGCGAGGACCTGGCCATCGTCTCGACGGTGGACTTCTTCACCCCGATCGTCGACGACCCGTTTGAGTTCGGGCGGATAGCGGCCTGTAACGCGCTCTCGGATGTGTATGCGATGGGGGCGGTGCCGGTGTGCGCTCTGAACCTGGTCGCGTTCTCGATCGAGAACGTGGGCGGTGAGGTGTTGAGCGCGATTCTCCAGGGTGGAGCCTCGATCGCCGCCGAAGCGGGCGTGGCGATCGTGGGCGGCCACTCGATCGACGACCCCGAGCCCAAGTACGGGATGGCGGTGACCGGCGTGGTCGATCCGCGCGTGCCGCGTACGGTGACCCGCGTGTGGGTGAAAGATCTCAATCAATTCCCATTTCCGTCGGACACGCCGGTGCCGCTCGCCGAAGCAGTGTTCGATCGCGTTTCGGTCGAGATCGCGCGCGGCTGCACCGAAGGCTGTCGCTTCTGCCAAGCTGGCATGATCTATCGCCCAGTGCGCGAGCGCGATCCCGAGTCGATCGTCAAGTCGGTTCTCGATGGTGTGAAGAACGGTGGCTACGACGAGACGTCGCTCACCGCGCTCTCGACCGCCGACGTCTCGTGCATCACGCCGCTCGTCAAAAAGGTGATGGGCGAGCTGAAGAAGCAGCAGGTCTCGCTTTCGGTTTCTTCGCTGCGCGCCTACGGACTCTCCGAAGATCTGCTCGACGAGATGTCGAGCGTGCGCGCGACTGGACTGACGTTTGCGCCCGAAGCCGGCACGCAGCGCATGCGGGACGTGATCAACAAGAACGTCACGGAAGAAGACATTCAGGCATCGGCGGAGAAGATCTTCTCGCGCGGTTGGTCGCGCATGAAGTGCTATTTCATGATCGGCCTGCCCACCGAGACCGACGAAGACGTCGACGGCATTGCGTACACCGGCGGGCGACTCAAACGACTTGGCAAGCGCATTCGCAAAGATGCCGACGTGACGGTCAGCGTCTCATCGCACGTGCCCAAGCCGCACACGCCGTTTCAGTGGTGCGCGATGGACACTATGTCGGAGATCAAGCGCAAGCAGGCGCGTCTGCGCGACATCGGCCGCGGCGAGCGCATCGATCTCAAATATCACGAGGTCGAGATCAGCCACATCGAAGGCATTTTGTCGCGCGGCGATCGCCGACTCGGCGACGTGGTCGAGTCGGTTTGGAAAAAGGGTGGACGTTTCGATGGCTGGGACGAGCACTTTCAGCTCGGCCGCTGGAACGAAGCGCTGACCGAGCACAACATCGATCGAATGGTCTTCTTGAACACCATTCCCGTCGATGGACGCTTGCCTTGGGATCATATCGACATCGGTCTGGAAGATGGATTCTTGGCTTCCGAATATCGTAAGGCGCTCAAAGATCGCTTGAGCCCTCCGTGCGGCAAGCCGTTCAAGACGCTGCTGCACCACGCCAATATCGAGGATGCCATCGTCGATGCGCGCAAGCTGGTCTGCTTCGACTGCGGCATCGCCTGCGACATGACGCAGATGCGGGAAGAGCGCATCGTCTATCTGCGCAAGCTGGATGCGCATAAGAAAGAGTCGACGGTTGACAGTCTACCGTCGACCGTTGACTGCGGAGAGTCGACCGTTGACCTCATACCGTCGACCGTCGACCGTCGACCGTCGACCGTCACTGCGTCGGATGCGGCGAAGAAGTCGCGTGAGCTCGGGCGTGGTGAGCGTCCGGCGCCCAAGGGATTCGATCAGGTCGCAGGTACGCGCTATCGGCTCCATTTCCGCAAGCGCGGGCGTGCGGCGTTTTTGGCGCATCTCGACACCATGCGGCTTTTGATTCGCGTTTTCCGTCGGGCTGGCGTGGAGATGATCTACTCGAAAGGATTTCATCCCAAGCCGCAGCTCAGCTTTTCGCCTGCGCTCGGCCTCGGAGTGGCGTCGCTCGGCGAGATCTGTGACGTAAAGCTGGCGTACGACGGTGATGTGGCGGCGCTCGAAGTTGAGCTAGCCAAAGCGGCACCGGAGGGATTCGAGATCTTCGAGCTTCACAGGCTCGAGGGCAAAGAGCCGGCCCTCACTCAGGTGATCGAATCGGCGGACTACGTCGCATTGGTTCCGCAAGCGACGGTCGAGCTCAAGCGGGAGCTCACGCCGGTGTTGCGAATTCAAAAGGGCGAGCGTAAGCAGATCGATGTCAGTCGGTCGCTCGAGTCGGCACAGGTGCTCGGTGCCGATGATTCGACGCCGCTGCGCAACGAATTGGAATGGAGCGCCGGCGGTTCGCTCATCGCTTGGAAGGTCAAGATTCTGAGCGATGGCGCCGCCAAGCCCAGCGAAGTGGTCGAAGCGCTTCTTGGTCACGCGCCGCCGGAGGGAACGCGTTACGCGCGCGTTCGTTTTGGCATGAGCGCCAAGCCGGAAGAGGCGTTGTCAGTCCACGACGCGTAGTTCGCTTCGCTTTGCACCTGGCTCGCTGAACGCACGCTTCCACGCGGCGAACGTTCCACCGGCGCGATGCGCGGCGAGCGCACGATGGCCGGCTTCGAGGCCGCCCTGCGCCAGCTGATATTCGACCCAAGCCCAACGCGCGGAGGTGGGGCGTACTTCAACTTTTCCGCGCAACGTCTTGCGCAGCTTTTCGAGCTTGTTCTCCACCGTCTTGATCTCTTCGAACGCGCTGCCGTCGAGCGGCGTGTTGCGCTTGGCCACGAACGGCGCGATTCCGAGCGCAAGCGGCATGATGCGCGAAAGCTCGGTGGCGAAGCGCGAGAGCTCGTCGATGTCGTCGTCGGTCTCGCCGGGAAGCCCGACCATCTCGTACAATTTCAATAGGCGCATGCCGTGCTTTTTCGCCAGCTCGGCGGCACGCACCAGATGCTTCTCTTTGGTCTTGCGCTGAATCTGTTCCCGCAGTCGTTCAGAAGCTCCGTCCGAGGCGGTGGTGAGCGTGCGATATCCGCCGCGCGCGAGCAGCTCCACCAATTCGTCGTCGAGGCGATCGGCGCGCAAGCTGGAGATGCCCACTTCGCGGCCGGAGTCGACCACGCCGCGCACGATTTCGTTGATCTTGGGATGGTCGGTGACCGCCGCGCCCACCAGGCCCACCCGCTTGGCCTGTTTGGGAATCAGTGAAAGCACGCGTTCGGGCTATACTAGGCGCATGCCGCCGTTGGTGGAGCGCCGCATGACGCAGTAGGTGCAGCCGCGTGAGCAGCCGCGCTCGGGCTCGATCAGAAACATCGACGAGAGCTCGGTGTTGGGCGTGAGCACCTGCGAGTAGGCGGGCAGATCCTGATCTTCGACTTTGGCGATCGAGCCGAGCGTCGCCCCATGGATCGATGGAATCCAAAATCCAGAAATGGTGGCGAGCTGGCGCAGCAGCGCGTCGCGATTGGGCTCGCCTTCGACCGCGCGCAAGAGCGCCGGCCCGAGCGTCTCCGCTTCGCCGAGAATCACGACGTCGACGAACGGTCCGATGGGCAGCGGGTTGGAGAAGGTGAGTGGCCCACCGCCGACGATGAGCGGCTGGGCGGCGGAACGATCGCGCGCCAGCACCGGCAGTCCGCACAGCTCGAGGCAGTCGATGAGACCGCCGATCTCGAGCTCATAGGCGACCGAAAACGCGATGACCGCGGCGCCGCCAACCAGCGATTCACTCTCGTAGGTGATGAGCGGCAGCTGCGCGCGCTGATAGGCGGCGACGTCGTCGGGCAGAAAGGCGCGCTCGCACGACCAGCCGGGCACTTCGTTGAGCCCGCGATACATGGTCTGAAATCCGAGCGAAGACATGCCCACGTGATAGGGGCTCGGGTAGGCGAGGACCGCACGATTTTGCGCTTCGCGCCGGATCGTTCCCTGCTCGGCAAAGAGCCGTTCGCGAATCAGCTTTTGAATAGAAAAACGGTCCATCTCCGACGGGAAGCATTAGCACATCCCTGGAAGCGGGAGTGGATTTGCCGCGTAATCAGTGAATTTAACAGCGATTTAAGCAGCGTGAACGAACTGGTCGACGAAGTTGGTGAGCACTCGTTCGGCCTCGGGCGTGTCGGATGCGCCGGCGATGAGAGAATCGACACACAGGCTGCGTCCGCAGGCGGTGGCGTCGTCGCGCAAGATGGTTCGCCGGTGCTCGAGAATTCGCCGCACCACGTGCGCATTCATCTCCGGGTGAAACTGCACGCCGCGCACATGATCGCCCACCGCGATCGATTGATTGGAGGTGTGCGCGCCGGTGGCCAGCCGTCGCATCTGTCCAGAAAGATCTTCCACTTCGTCCTGATGAGACTGATTGACCGACAGCGTCTGCGGCAGTCCGATGAACAGTGGATCGTTGGCGCCGTCGTCGGTGAGCTGAACCGAGGAGGTGCCCGCCTCCCAACCTTTGGGATTTTTTCGCACGCGCCCTCCAAACGCATATCCGATCAGCTGATGGCCGAAACAGACTCCCAGCACCGGCACTCCGGCGTCGGCTGTGCTGCGAATGAACGCTGCGGCGTCGACCATCCACGGCTCGGGATTGACTAGCGAGCGCGGCGATCCGGTGATGATGAGGCCGTCGTAACCGCTCAGCCGGTGCAGCGGCGCATCGAACGCGCGATGGATTTCGAGCGTGGCGGTGCAGGAGAGGATTCGGCCAAACCAGCGCTCGTAGTCGCCTATTTGAGGCGTGAGTCGAGGATCGGTCTCTCCTGTTTTGTAGAGCAAAAGGCGCCGCACTGTTTCATTTTAGCGCGGGCGTTGCGCGACGGCCACTAAAACGCGCCGCCATAGCTGCAGCCGCCGCTGGCAGGGCGCGTATTTTTCGAAATCCCGAGGTCTTGTACGGCTGAATCGACGACCGACAGATCGAGCGAGCCAGCGTCCGATCTCCCGTCGACCGGCGAGCTTGCATCCATGGGCGGCGGCTTCGTCGTTGGCAATGGTGGTGGCGCAGGAGGTGTCGGCGGCGCGCTGCTCTTCGATCGAAAGTGTGGAGCTCGGAACGGGAACGCCGATGCATCCGCTCACACTCGCGACGAAAATGATCGCGACTCGGCGACTCATGTCTCTTCCACCTGCAGATCTTGGCCGCTCCACGACCCAAACGCGGCCTTCTGCACTTCCGACGGCGCCGACACCGGCTTCACCGTGAACTTGTCTTTGGGCGCGCGATCCAGCACCAGCTCGACCTCGAAGAGCTCGTCGCGTCGGAAGAGGGTCAGCTTCACGGTTTGTCCGACCTCTTTGAGCTTGATGCGCTCTTTCAGCGACTCGAGGTTGACGCGGAATCCGTCGAGTGCGATCAGCTCGTCGCCGGCATACAGGCCGGACGATTCGGCCGGGCCGCGTGAAAGAGCTTCGGAGACCACCGGTCGCCCGCCCGACTCTTTGAAAGATGCGCCCGACCAAGCCGGTCCGTCGCCGTCGGAGTCGTCCTTGTATCCAGACTCGAGCTCGAGTCCGATGGAGGCGAGCAGTGCCTGCGGATCGAGATCTTCGCGTCCGCGCACGGTGTGATCGAAGAAGGCGCCGAGCGAGGTGCCGGTGGCCCGTTCCACCAGCGCCGCGAAATCGCGGTCGCGAAATCCGACGCCGCTTTGTCCGTGCTCGTTCCACAGAAGTCGCATCACATCGTCGAGCGATCGCGCATCCCCGGTTTGACGACGGATCTCCAGATCGAGCAGCAGCGCCACCATTCCGCCCTTCAGATAGTAGGAGATGGTGGAGTTCACCGTATTCTCGTCGGGGCGGTAGAGCTTCACCCAGGCGTCGAAGCTAGACTCTTCCAAGCTCTGCTTGCGCCGGCCGGGAATGGAAGCGATCTTGCCGATCTCTTCGCCGAGCTTGTCGAGATAGTTCGACACCGACATGAGACCCGATCGCAAGAGCGCATGCCGATCGTAGTAACTGGTGACGCCTTCCATCACCCACAGCGAGCGGGTATAGGCCTCTTTTTGATAGTCGAACTGCCCGAGCACGTCGGGGTGGATCCGCTTGACGTTCCACAGGTGAAAGTATTCGTGGCTCACCAGCTCGAGAAATTCTTCGTAGCGTTTGCGCGGTTTGAAGGTGAACGGCGACGACAATAGTGTGCACGAGCGCGCGTGCTCGAGGCCGCCGTAGCCGTTCGGCGCCAAGAGAAGAATGAAGGTGTAGCTGGGATAGGGCACGCCGCCTTTGCCCGGATTGAACATGGCCGCATGGGTGTCGATGATCTTGGTGAAGTCGGTGATGATCGCTTCGCGCGGCGCCTCGCACTTTCCCCACACCGCGATCTGATGCGGACGTCCCTGCGCGGTGAATTCGATCAGCTCGTGCGTGCCTACATGAAACGGCGAGTCGGCGAGCACGTCGTAGTTCTCGGCGCGAAACGTGGGCGGTCCCTTTGGGTCTGCCGGCTCGTCTCGATCGAGTGCGACCGCGATCTTCCAGGTGGGAGGCGCGATCACCGTGACCCGCGCCGGCATCGCGCGCAGCGATTCGATGTAGAGATAGGTGCTGACGCCGTTCCAGAAGGCGTGGCTGTCGTCGAGATGCGAGGTGCGCACCGTCAGCTCGTAGGCGTACACGCGATAGTGCACGATCACCTTTTTTGCACCGCGGCTGGTAACCCGCCAACCAGACTTGTCGATCTTTTCGATCGCCAGTGGCTTACCCGCTTCATCGGTACAGGTCAGATCTTGAACGTGCCGCGCATATTCGCGAATGAGGTACGAGCCCGGGCTCCAAACCGGTAGGCGCAGATCGACCGACGCTTCATTCGCGATCGGAAAGGTTGCGGTGACCTTATAGAGATGCGCGTGCCGGTCGAGGGGGCTGCCGAGATCGACGCAGTATTCGATCATTTAGGAATGATATCACGTGGTTCAAGCAAGGTCACGGCTGCATGCGCGCGATCGATGCGAAACATTGATGCCAGCTTGGCTTCGACCGTGCGCTTGTCCCAGCCGAGTGCGTGGAGCTCTTCGATTCCACGAGGATCTCTATCCTCGTCGTCGAAAAATCGCAGCGCCAGCACGCGCCCGCCTTTTTGTTCAGCCTCGCTTGCTTCCCGCGCCAGTCGCGCAAAGCACTCGTCGGCGCCGTCGCGGGCGGCGTAATAGACCAGTGGAAATGGGGTGACTGCGGTGGTCGCGTAGAAGCTGACGTATTCGTCCCAAGAGTGTCCGGGAAAAACGAGCAGATCGGTGGGGCGAAGATCTTGCGCCGCTCGGGTGGCGCGATCGCGGACCGACGTGTCGCGGTGCGCCGGCAGAATGCCGGTCTGGAGATTGAAGAAAAAAAGATAGACGAGCACGGTGACCATGATTGGTTCGGCACGCTCGAGCTCGATCAAAAGCGTCGCGCCGATCAGCCACAATGCCGGAAGAATGAACAGCCAACGCTCCGAGTCGGATCCGAAATAGAAAATGCCGGTGAGCGAGTAGGGCAGGATCCACGCTGCCAGCACCATGCGATCGAGCCGCGGCGGAAGGGATCGCATGAGGAGGAGGAGCGCGAGCCCCGAAAGTGGAAGGAGTCCCAGTAGAAACTGGCCAATCAGCTTCTGGCCGTCGCTCTCGTAGAAGTAGGGCGAATAGATCAGTGACTTGGCCAAGCCGCATGCGGCGTCGCTCAGGCGATACCATCCGCCCGGGGAGACGAACCCGTGTTGCGCGGTAAACACCCAGCGCAGCGCGCCAGTCAGATCGTGCTTGCGTACGACCAGCGCGGCGTAGGCGTAGGCCGAGATCGCAACGACGCCGCCGAGCGCGAGCGCCAAGAGGGAGTGGACGATCCCCGCGCGTGAATTAAGAGCCCATCTCAAGATCGCCACCATCACCAGCGTCACCGCCATGACGTGGCTCAAGTGAGTGAGGATGGCCATCCCGAGCAGGAGGCCGACCGTCAACGCCGACGTGAGATTCGGTTGATTGCGGTAGTGAAGGAGTAGTCGCACCAGCGCCAGTAGCATCACCATCGATAGCGCGTAGGCCTCCACGTCCGCGCCCTGCACCCAATATCCATAGGAGAGCGAAAGCCCGAGCGCGGCGAATCGGGCGGCGCGCATCGTTGTAAATTGTCGGACAATTCCAAAGTAGATGACCACGCCGGTGCCGCCAAGGAGCGCGTTGAGCAGGCGACCGGCCGAAAGTCCGTTCCCGCCGTGCAGATGGGTCACCGCACGGAGAAGCGGCATGTAGAGCAGGTGGCCGGCGGCGAAATTTTTCGGTAGGAGCTTCAGATAGCCGAGGCCGTCGCCGTTCACCACGGCCGGCGCGGTGGCCAGATAAAGGAGGGTGGCGAACGCGCCGATTCCGATCGACCAGAATGAATCGCCGCGCGCCTGCCGCGATTGCTCAGTCATAAAAAGCTTCGTTGCGAATCTGCCGCTTGCGATCGACGCCGCGCGCGATCAGCTCGGCCTTGAGCTCGCGGATCATCTTGCCGTTGCCGATTAGATAAAAGGTCGGCGACGTGAGCGTTGGCAGCAGCGAAAGGATCGGCGCGTTGATTCTTCCTCGCGGCCCGGCCCACTCTTTCGCGTCACCCGTCATG
The DNA here is from genome assembly GCA_003153195.1 of Myxococcales bacterium. Taxonomy (GTDB): domain Bacteria; phylum Myxococcota_A; class Polyangia; order Palsa-1104; family Palsa-1104; genus PALSA-1153. Next base: position 7,056 of record PLXG01000378.1, on the reverse strand, counting down.
TGAATGTGAAAAGTGAAGCGCTGATGCGCGCGGGCGAGGGCGGCGAAGCGATCTTGCCAAAACAGATCGACCGGTTCGCGAAGACTCCAATAGAGATGCACCCGGCTCGATTCAACGCGCGCCAGGACCTCTTCGAGCATCGGTGCGACCGGTGTGATGCCGACGCCGGTGACCGCGAACAGCACGTCTCCGGAATGTTGCGCATCGCAGACGAAAAATCCCATCGGGCCGGTGAATCGAATCGGCGTGCCCGGCGTGAGCTTGCCGAACCACTCGGAGGCGACGCCGCCCTCGAATCGTTTGATCACTAGCGACAGGGTGCTTTCGCCTGGCGAAGAGGCGAGCGAGTAGCTGCGGAGGATGGCGCCTCCGTCGGCGTCTTCGCCCACGCGTAGCGAAATGAATTGTCCCGGTTTGAAATTCACCGGCGTGCTCGCGCGCAGATCGATCTGTTTGACCGCGCGCGCCAGATCCGAGACCGCGATCACCTCGACTTCGTGGACGTTTCCGGGCACGAATGCTAAGGTACGCGCATGTCGCTTTGTCGTCGAGTCCCTATCGGTTTCGCGCTGGTGTGTGCGCTGGCGAGCTGCGAGAAAAAGAACGCGTCACCCGCTGCGCCTGCGCCGGTCGGATTGCCGCCACTCGACGAGAAGACCCTGCGTGAGATTCATCCCGGCCCGGGCAGCGTGCATCCACCGACGGGTGAGACCGGTGCGCAGGCGCTTCCACCCGGACATCCTGCTATCGCTGACGATTCGATGGCAGTGGGCGCGGCCGACAAGCCCGATCCCAACGCGGTCATTCAAGGCGTGCTGAAGGTCGACTCCAAGCTGAGAGCGAAAGCGACCGCTGGCGACGTCATCTTCGTCATCGCGCGCGCGGCCAGCGAAGGCGAGGCGCCGGGACAACTTCTGGCGGTGAAAAAGCTCACCGTCGGTGCGTGGCCGCTGCCGTTCGTGCTCGACGGCGCCGACGTCATGTTGCAAGGAACCAAGCTCAAAGGAAAAGTGGTCGTCACCGCGCGACTCGACAAAGACGGCGATGCCATGAGCAAGAACCCGGGCGATCTGGTGGGCAGCTCCGAGCCGGTGACTGTGCCGGCCTCGGGTGTAGTGGTCACGCTCGACAAGGCGCTCTAATGACCGGGACCGAGATGTGGGCGACGGTGGTTCAATCGATCATCTTCGTGGTCGGACTGATCTTTTCGTTGGCGGTGGGAATCGCGCTGTCTCGCTATTGCGACGGTCCGGGCTCGCTCTTGGCGACCACGATCTTGAGCGCTGCCGGGCTGCTCGGATCGGCGGCGCTATCGCAATTGATCCGCGATCGAATCGTCAACGGCCCGACCTAGCTCAACCGACGCCGACCAGGTGGCGGCGATCGTTCAGCGCCTCGACGGTCCAGTGACCGGCGGCGTTGCGAAGCAGTCGGTGCAAGCCGCAATTGTCGATGCGAAAAGTTGCGCTCGTCTCGTCGAGCCCCAGCAGTTTTTTCAAAAGTAGTTGAATGGTGATCGAGTGCGAGACAAATAAAATTCGTCCGGCGGGAAACCGCGCCAGCGCTTCGTCGACGACGGTGCCGGCTCGCTCGGTGCATTCACCGTGCGTCTCACCTTCCGGCGCCTTCGATCCCGGCTGGCGCGTCATTATCGATCGATAGACCTCCGGATAGCGCGACTCTGCTTCGGCGAATGTAAGCCCGGTGAAAAGTCCCACCGATCGTTCGCGCAGCGCGGGCGTTTTCACCATGGCGATGCCGGTGTGCTCACAGATCGGTTTGGCGGTGTCGATGGTACGCGGCAGATCGCTACAGAAAATCGCCGTCAATCCGCCTTCGGCGTCGAGCGCGCGCGCGGTCGCTTCCGCCTGGGCGATTCCGAGCGCGGTGAGCGGCGTGTCGGAGTGGCCGCCGAAACGCCCCTGCAGATTTCCCTGGCTCTGCCCATGTCGCAAAAGGACGATCTCGGTTCCCACTCAGCTATGGTATACACACTGCAAGGAAATCGCATGCCTAACTACAATCGACTTCGCGAGTTGACTTCACACCGAGTGGTTTTCGATTATGACTCCGGCGCCCGCATCGTGGGATACGTCGCCCAGTGCAAACCGCCGCAAGGCCCGGTGCAGCTGGTGCAAATGTCCAAAGTCGACATCTTCGACGACAAAGGTCGATTGATGGAGCACCACGAGGAATTTTCGTTTGTGCCGAATGTGTTGACGCAGTTCCGTTTACAAGAAGGCCCGAGTTAGGAACGCGCGCGGCTGAGTCGATCTAGACTTGGTTGATCTTGCCGTTGCTGGGCTTGTCGGACGATTGGCCAAAGAGTGAGACGATCTTGGGGCCTTGTTCGTGCGTGCTCGGCGCTTGTAGCTTGAGCCCTTCGCGCTGCAGCACGAAGTCGACCACGCGGGCGCGCTCTTGCATCGAGCCCGATTCGATCGGCAGATAGGGAATTCGGAATTGCTCGAGCAATAGCTTGATCATGCCGTCGATGCGCAGCACCGAATCCCACGTCACGCTCGCGCGCACGCCGTCTTCTTTAAGGAGGCCATGCTGAGGGCGAATGAAAAAGACCACGCCTTGCGCGACCCACTGCATGTACTCCTTGAACAGATCGCCGCCGAGTAGGTCGGCCACCACCAGCGTGTGCTCGGCCGCGTAGGCGAGGTTGTCGAACGCGCGATCGGAGACGAAGTTCGAGCCCTGCATGTGCTCGAGCTGAACTTGCCGCTCGAACACGCGCCTCTGATATTCCGCCACCAGATCCATGTCGGTGCGCAAAACGTCGAAGCTGACCTCGAGCTCGGCGAGTACGGCGCGCGCGATCTCGGTAATCATGGGGAGCCCGAAACGGCGGCTCACATAGCGGGTCATGGTGGTCTTGCCAGTGGCGTGGGATCCGACGAAGTAAATTCTCATGGAGCCCATAAAGCACCGGCGAAACAGATGGGTCAACGACTATAATGTAATGCATTATATGGTCACAAAATACAGGCAATAATAGGTATTTGGCCCTGTGGATATGTGAATTGCTGTGGAAAAGCTGTGGAGAAAATATTGGGTTGGTAGCGCTGGTGAAACTACTGCGGAAGACCCGAGCCGAGGCTGAATCCCTGGCACATACCGAGCTGGGTATTGCACTTGTCGCTGATGCAGAAGATAAGCTGCAACGGGTTGATGCTGCCGAGTCCGCTGCCGCCGTCGGCACCTCCGCCATCGGGACTGGACTGCAGCTCGCTGGCGATGCAGTTTACTCCCGCGCAAAAGAGCAGCTGACCGGCCTGAGAGAGCGCGTCTTTCTGCGCACCTTGAAAGCACATCGCGCTGCATGCGATGTCTGACAATCCACACTTGACGGTGCAACCGAGGATATCGCCGCAGCTCGGCCCGACGTTCATGTCGGCGGGCTCGGCTAGGTCCACCTCCACCACGCCGAAGTCGTTCGCCAGGTTGTTGCCTTCGTGACAAGCGGTGAGCATCACTGCAAAAGCCGCGAGCGCGAGTCGAGTCTGCGACAACATTACTCTCGACCCACGATGCGGAAGGTGACGCGACGGTTGCGCGCCTTGTTGGCCGGCGTGAGGTTTGGGACCAGTGGCTGCGTCGAGCCGAAGCCCTCCGCCTGCAGTCGACTGCGGCTCACACCTTGCTTCACCAAATAGGACGCGACGTTTTCCGCACGCTGCGTGGAGAGCTCCATGTTGTGCTCGTTGGTGCCGGTGTTGTCGGTGTGTCCTTCGACGCGCACCATCTTGATCTGCGGATTCTTCTGCATGACGTCGACCACCTCATCGAGCAGCTGCTCGCCGTCGGCAGCGATCTCGGTGCCGTTGTTCTTGAAGTGAATCTTCCCTTTGATCACGATCTCGGTCTTGGTGAGGTTGACGTGCGACGGGCCCGGTTTCTTGGGCGGCTTGGCCGATTGCAACACCAGATCGATGCTCGAGGTTTGACCGAGCACGACGGTGACCGTGCGCTGCGCCGGCTTCATGTTTGGCGCTTCCACGTCCATGGTGTAGTCGCCTGCTGGAACCTTGGCGACGTAGCCGCCCGACTTGTCCATCTCCGCTTCCACGATGCTTCCGGCGCCGGCGGTGAGCCGTACCGTCGCGGTGGCGGGCGCGCCGTTTTCGTCCAGCACGTTCACTTTGAGTATGCTCGGTTGCGGCGCCTCGGCGGTGAGCAGGATCTCGGTCGTTGCTTCCGCATCGGCGGCGACAGCCAGCTCTTGGGTCGCGGACTTGAATCCATCCTTGGACACTTCGATGGTGACCGGGCCCGGCTCGAGGCCGTAGGAGAAGAAAGTTCCGTCCGCGTCGCTGGCTTGCGGCGTGAGCGGGCGATTCATGTAGCGAATCGTGGCGCCGGCGATCGGCTGCTTGCTGACCGCGTCGTGCACAACACCGCGCACGCGTCCCTCGACCGGCTTGCGATTGATCTCTCGCGTGACCGTCTTGGTGATGACCTTGGTCTTGCTCTGCGAGTGCGAAACGTCGAAAGCCCAGCCGGCGCCGATGGTCAGCGTCCAGGCCGGAACCGGCGCGCCATAAATGAAGCCCGGGCTTTGCAGCCCGACGTCGAGCGCGGCGTCGATCAAAAGTCCGCCGACCGGACGCACGCGAAGACCGAAGGTCATGTACTGAAGCGTCTGGCCGTCGAGACGATCGACCAGGGTCGGATCGCTGCGCAGCGCGCGCAGCACCGTTTGGTCGCCGTCGCCGACCGCGACCTCGAGGTGGTATTCGACGAACGGCTGAATGCCGACGTTCTTCACGGTGATGGGGGAGTCGGCAGCCAGCGCGAACTTGAGGCGCGACGATCCGATGCCGTAGGCATAGGTCTCGACCACGCGCGAGCGAATGCAGGCGTCGTTCATCGTCGAGTTTTCACACTGCGTGGGTGGCAAGAGCGAGAGCGAGTTGTCGAGTAGGAAGCCGAGGTTGAAGTGGAAGCGCAGCGGAATCATCGTCTTCATCTTGATGCGACGAAGATCGGCCGACACGATCGCGTCGACCAGGAAGTTGGTCGAATCGCCATCGAAGCTCACGCCGCTCACCGAGTTCAAGAACTTCACTCCGAGGTGCAGGCCGAGATCGATAAATTTGGCGACGGTGTAGTGTCCTTTGGCGCCGAGCTGCATGTCGCCGAGCGCCAAGATGACCTCGGGATCGGAGCGGCCGACATCGGTGCGCACGTTGCGGTTCGAGTTGTTGAAGAAAGTGAGGTAGGCCTCGATATATTTCCACGGCGTGTAGGCGATGCTCAGATCGCCACCGAAATGCTGATTGGTGTCGCCAGGGATGGAGGCGTTTCCGGCCACCAGGAATGAATCCTGCTGAAATCCGCCCAAGTGCAGCGCGATTCGCAAGGTGCCCGGCTTTCCGATGTCGCCGGTGAGCGTGTGCAGAAGTCCGACACCGCCCGCGATCGCCGGCGCAGCCAGCCGATCGTAGAAATCGAGGTTGAAGCTGGGCGATTTGACGTCTTCGGTGACCCATTCGACTTTGACGTCGACCTTCTCGTCGACGGCGGCGTCGCTCTTTTTCGCCGAAGTGGAACCAGCGGCGGGCGCTTTGGCCGTCGGAGCAGCTGCCGCCGGAGCAGCTGCCGCCGGAGCAGCAGCTGCCGGAGCAGTCGTTGCGGGCGCCGTCGGAGCAGCCGTGGCCGGATCCTGAGGCGCCCGTGGTTGCGCGCTCGGGGCCGCGGACGTAGGCGGCGTGGCCGAATCAACTGGCGCGGAAGGCGGAAGCGCATTTGGATCGGTCGGCGCAGCCGGAGTCGGAGCTGTCGCGGGTGGAGTCGAAGGCGGAGGCGCAGAGGGCGGCGATGCCGACGGAGGCGCGGCCAATCCCGGATCATCCGACTGCTGCCCGAATGCGACCGACGAGAACGTTGCGCACAACAGGACGACGAGGATTCTATTCATCAGATTTTCGACTCGCAGGTAAGAGGTAGGGCGAAGAGCATCTCAAGGGTCCTAACACGCCGGAAAGCCGCTTTGGGCTACGAAGGCACAGCCCATCTGTGCCGCAACCCTGGTCGTTGTTGCATGATGCGACGCTCGTCGGATGAGTACTCATGAAATCAATCACTTGCGCAATGACCAAAGTCACTGTCCTCATCCCCGCCCGACGAAGCGTCGCACCGTCTCATCCGTGGCCCGCATCCTAGGCTCAAGCGAAACCCAGTGTCAATTCACTCGTCAGTTGACAGTTGCGCGCATCCATTCAAAAACTTTGGCCCTATGTCCGACGAAACCGGAATTCAGTCCCTCTCGAGCGAAAGCCGCGTGTTTCCACCACCCGCCGAGTTCGCCTCCCACGCGCGGGTCAAATCGCTCGACGAGTATCGGCGCCTCTACGCGCAAGCCGCCGCTGATCCGCTGGCATTTTGGAGTGAGCAGGCCGGCACGCTCGATTGGTTCACGCCCTTTACGCGTATCCTCGAAGAGAATCCTCCGTTCGTAAAGTGGTTTGGCGGAGGCCAGCTCAATCTGTCACACAATTGTCTCGATCGGCATTTGGCCTCTCGCGGCGACAAAATCGCCATTCGCTGGGAGGGCGAGCCGGGCCCGCACGACGTCCGCACGCTCACCTATCGCGAGCTTCACGCCGAAGTCTGTCGCGCGGCGAACGCGCTCAAGTCTCTCGGTGTACGCGCGGGCGATCGCGTGGCTATTTATCTGCCCATGATTCCCGAGCTGGCGATCTCGCTTTTGGCCTGCGCGCGCATTGGCGCCACGCACTCGGTCATCTTCGGCGGATTTTCGGCCGATTCGATTCGCGATCGAGTGAATGATGCCGGCTGCAAATTAATCATCACCGGCGACGGTGGATTTCGGCGCGGCTCGATCATTGCGCTCAAAGAAAACGTCGATCGCGCGGTGGAGCAATGTCCGACCATCGAAAAAGTGCTGGTGGTCGAACGCGCCAAAAATAAGATCGAAATGAAGGCCGGGCGCGACGTCGCTTGGCATACTCTGGTTGCGGCGCAATCGTCCGAATGCGCTGCCGAGCCGCTCGACGCCGAGCATCCGCTGTTCATCCTCTACAC
>PLXG01000186.1 GCA_003153195.1 Myxococcales bacterium | reverse complement strand
CTCCCTGGAGCTATGGCCGACCAGTTGGATTTGGATCTACCCTTGGATCTACTGCTTGCAACATGCCAAAATCACAAAAGAAAAAGAGTGGAGGCGCCGGGAGTCGAACCTAGAAAGTCGTAAAATCAAAAGCTGAGGTGCTTCGCAGCCTTGCGACAGATTCATTTGCGATTGCCAAAGCTTCGATCGACTTGCGGCGTCCACCTGGTTCCGTTTTGTTCCGCCGCTTACTACGACATTCCGTCCCGCCGTTGCATCTGGGTTGCATTTCGTTATGCGGCCCGAGAGCGCTTTTTAGGATGGAGCGCAGCGTCGAAGAGATGACTCGCCTCGATGCCGAAGATACGTTCACCGCAGTTGAGACATTTTTCGTGCGGAATATTTTCGAATCGATGCTTTCGCCCGTGCACGGTTAGGACGACATCCTCAACGGTCGACACCACTCGTGCATTGCCGCAGGTCGGACAGTCGCCGTGGGCAGAGCGTTTTCTATTCGGCGATTTTCGCTGAGACGAGGACATAAAAAACCTCCTGACCACCTTTGCGTCGAACGACCCCTTTAGTATAGATCCAAATGCCAGAAAAGCTGGGGCTCTCGATAATGTAGAGCTTTTCGCCTGCGTGTGATCTCGGCCCCTGCATCCAAGAGTTCATCCACTGCCGCTTCAATGCCGTCGTCATCTTCCGGAAGTGTGGCCTCAATGTCATCGTCATCACCCGTCTTGAGGGTCAGTTGGCCACCGAAGTTGCCGAGTGACAGCGTGAGCCCACCAAAAGAAAAATTCCCCAGACCACCACCACCTGTTAGTTACAGAGGACCACCGGTGTCACCGGTCAATCCGAAATCCGTGGCATTCGGCGCGGTTAATGTTCCTCCGCTAAGGTGACATTACCAATCGACTGCAGCGCGAAGATTCTCGACCTTACGAGACAGAACTTGTACTGGGAACTAGATACAGTGTGCTCACGGCGGCCCCCGAGTGCGTCTGCGGACCAGCGACTCTACTTTGTTCGTGCGAGGGGCGGTGCATTCGGGAGCGGTGGCCCTACGAGACCAAGGAGACTATCCATGAGCCCCTTTGCGTCCGATTGAGAAATTCCGCGGATCACTCCGAAATTCTGACCGGCCATCTGCGACCAAAATCCAGGACTCGTGAATAATTTGGTGGTCGAAGGATCTCCGAGTAGACAGGCCGAGCCACGGCGTAGGTAAGCACCGAAATTCTTGGCGTCCTGCACGCTGTCCCAGGTGGTGATCCACAAGAGAGCGAGGTGATGAGCGCTATCTTCGAAGACGGTATACGAATCACCTCCCCAGCCCGTGCCCGCGGTTGTCCCGGGCAAGACGCTCTTGCAACGGAAGAAAATCGAACGGATGGCCAGTTCTCCTAGATGCCCGCTTTCGATGGGTCTCCATCCCGTTGGCATCGGCAAGGTTGCCGGCGACGCGACAGGAACGGGCAATTCTCCGGCAAGAAACTTCTCCGGATGAAGGATCTGTTCCGTAGAAACAGGCGGATTCAGAACGGATCGAAGGACAAGGGGAATTCCCCCAACATCGTGAACTGCGAGCCCAACCTTGAATGAGTCCATCAGAAGAAAAAAGACCAAAAGAGCATGGGCAGGCAGATCGGAGTCACTCGCGGAGAGCTCCTTTGATTCGAGTGCATTGTTGTCATTCCTGATGCGGTACAGGTCGGGATTTGATCCAAGTTGCCACATCGTGAAGTGCGTGAGTAGCTGAGCCGCGGCACCGCGAAACGCAATGGCCGCCCAGCAAGCATCGGAGTCCAGTGCGGCTATTTTCTGCGAACCCAAGAAGTTCGCGTCTAACAGACTGAGGTGAAGCTGAAACAGAACTCGGAACAGCATTTTTCGACGGTCGGTATCCCGTTCCACGGCGACACGGAGTCCTCCTGAGCGATGGTCGATCAACGGGGGCATCATGCCTGGCAGATGGGCCGTCCTACTGCTCTCGTCAAATAAAACTTGAGTCGACTCCAAGCCAAACGCCAATCGCGAAGACCGTCCACTTCCTAGATGACAAGGCACCGGTGCGTCTAATCGTCTCTCAAAGCTCGTCTTGCTTAGCAACGCCACATGGACCGGGCCTCTTAGATGTCCGCCGGTCACATCTTCAATAACGCTAGCGGGCAAGTAGGAGTAGTGGCACCCCGAAAAGAAAATGACTAACGCCATTCGGAAAATAAGGATCCAATGTCTCGGAAGGCGTCCCTGCATCGCGTTTCGCTAGAAAGGCAACTCAACCACAGGCACTTCAACCTGCAGCTTTTCCGTCCCGCGCATGATCGACACTCGAAGGACACTTCCTTCCAGCAGTCGGTTCCAGTCGTCCCTCGTCAAAGTGTCTGCTACCACGCCATTGACCGACAGAATCAAATCGTCGAGATGAATCGCTGCGGCCGACTCCACGTTTGGAATCAAGTCGGCTACGATCCAGTGACCGTCGCGCTTACGTACGCCGAACCCACCGGTTCGATCGGGTGCAAGCAAGATCGCCTCCCGGCTAAGGCGTGCGAAACGCACACGCTGGTGGGCCGCATCGAGCGTCACAACGAAGTGCCGCAAGATGTCCCATCCGATGCTCGTGTCGCCCGTCCACAGTGTGACTGGAGGAGTGTCGAAGTGATACCGGCCAACCTCAATGGAGCCGTCGATCGTTGCTGCCATCTCGCGCATTGTTCCAGTAAGTCCCCAAGCCAGATGACCAGGGACAGGCTGCTTGAAGAAGGCGAGATCTTTTTGCAGCGACGACGGAAGCGCAAAGCCGCCGCTGCTCCCCGAATCCACCACCGCCATGACCGGATGGCCACTGACCATAAGCCGCACGTACGGTATTCCCGCGCTCCACGTAGCGGGCAGGATCTCGACGCCATCTGGTACCGGAATCTCGCCACCTTCCACGACGATCTGTTTGCGATCGTAGTCTACCGTAACCAACTGATCCCGGAGTGCCCCAGCTCCGATGATCGCATCTACTGGAACGCCGAGGCCACTTTCCAATAGCGCCAGATCATCGACGAGAGCCTCCTGATTAACTATTGGGGCACCTCCTATTTCAAGACGATCGATATGAACCGACGAGAGGCCTCGGTGGGTCGCTCCGGTACTCCCTTCAATCGTTAAGTGTTCTTCTGCAATAGGGAGGTGGAGGGCACGCACAAGATGTGGCGTCAGAATCACCCGTGCGCATCCCGTATCAAAGACGGCGGAAATCGGCCGCCCGCGAATTGAACCTCGGATCAATAGGGTCCCAGCCAAAATCTCCACCGGGATCGTGATCGACGCACCCGGTGAATTCGGACTCCGTACTGAATTGGGAAACCAAGGATGTCCGTGGGCGAGCTCGTTCGGAATACGAATCAACCCATTTTGCGCATTCGATCGAACGCTAGGGTGGCAAGCCACACCCGCGGCGAGCAGCATTATAGAAAGCGCACTCTTCATCTTTGTACGTTCTACGGTACCGTTGGATTGTCTGTCCAGACAATGTGCTTTGCAATACGCGCGTCGTTGGGGTTAGCTGCTGATCAGCCTCGTCATTTTGGTAATGATTGCTTGTTTCACCGCTGTCGTATTTGGCGACTGGCCGGCAACAGACTCGAAGGCTCTCGGATCAAATCGGTCGTCTGGCTCAGGTTCAGCGGTCCCAAGAAAAAGAAGCGCGGCATCCGTCAGGCCCCGTTGGGAAGGGTCCATATTGGGATCGATATGTCCGCCAAGACCCACGAGTGGAGCAGGGGCTAGTCGGTTCTCGCGCGCCTCGAGATCTGGATCCGTGGGACGGCCGGATTGACCATAGTTCACCGCCTGCTGGCTGATATGGATCCCATTCGAGTCAAGATCGTCGGGACCGGGGTAGAATTTCCATTTGTGAACAAGCTTGAAACCGCCACCACCGANNACTGAACCTTTGTTATTGCTCGGGCCTGCCTTACCGACATCCTGAGTGGAAAAAGCGAATCCGAACGGGTTCTCGCCGTCGCCCGTGTCGCGCAAGGGCGTAAGCCCGCCTCCGTTAGCGAAAATATAGTCCCCCGCATCCACGCCCAATTTCAGTTGCTGACCGAACGTGTAGTCGCCCGCTTCTCCTCCAACTGTGATGCCGTTTCCCCGAGTACCTGCCACGGGATGCGTTGGATAGCCGGTTACCAATAGACCTGGGTCATCGACCTCGTAGGAAGAGGTGTATGAACCCTCCTGGCCGAATGCCAAGTTCAATATGTTCTGCAGTTGATTCTCACTGGGGTTGAATTCGTCGCGAGCATTCAAACTGTCTGGGTTCTCGTTGAACGTGTCTTCGTCACCGCCGGGGTTGATCTTGCTCGGAACCCCCGGAGTGAGGGCATCGGGCGACAGCTTCGGGGGCGGAGGCGAGTAGGAATTTCCGCTAATCCTCCCGCGAGACGCCAGTGCGCCCAGGGGCGGCGGCAGTTGAAATCCTTGCGCCGCGATGAACGCAGCAATTTGACGATCGAGTGCCGGCGTGGGTGACGGAATTCCGCGCGCCGCTTCGATAGCGGAGAGTTGTGCGTGTGCAGCCGCGAGCTTGTTAAGCTGCGCCCGCTTCGACGATGAGAGACCTCGCGGAGCGGGGGGATCAAGACGGTAAATCGGATCAAACTCATCTCGGGGCATCTACTTCCTCCTCAATCCATCGCGAAGACAGTTTTTCGCAGTTCGGGCTTGATCTCGCAGCGGCCCGCGAGAGTCGGATCGGTGTCGAGTTAACGTGATGCAAGCGGCCATGGTTGTTCCTCGGTTCGAGAACGCGCGGACGATGACGAGGAAAGGTGCCAGTCATCGACAACGATGGAGAACTTGCGGAGCATCAATTAGAACCCACATAGGAGGGCATCGGCTGGCTCGAGTCGGCGAGCTGCATGCTCCAGCTAATAGCTGTTTGCGCCTCGGTCATGTTCTGGAACCTGCCGCGAAGCGTAGTTGGCGGTTCCTGCGATGGTGTTGACGGCACTGACCAGTTGAGCTCAAAGCCGCGGCCGAGCATCGTCAGCGCGGACGCATAATATTGCAGGGCTTGCATTCCCACTTGCGCGAATTTTAGGGGATCGAAATGCGCCCCGAGGAAGGTGGACGTAAAGAGATTGATTGTGTCGTCACAAATAGCCCGAATCTCCGGGCCCACTACGCCGTGGGCCTGGGCGTGCAGGAACGACACGACTTGCTGATTGTCGCGAAGCTTTCCGAGGGTCCCCACCATCCTCGATGGGAGTTCTTGTCGCTCACGATCAAGGAGCAGCGCGTTTCGTTGAAACTTTTTGAATCGCGCTTCCGTGTTGAGATAGCCAACGTGCGCCAAGAAGACGTCTGATAGAAGCGCGGTGAGGCCCGCCCCTTCGTTGACCGCTGTTTCAGCAAGTTCATGAACGTGGCCTACAAACTGGATGGACTTACCGTCGTTCCGGGCGCCGTTATTTCGGAAGAGACGAGTTGGATTCTGATGATCTTGTTCGGCGTCACAGCTGAAGTTGCACTGCTTCAGCGAGTAGGCGTCATAGACGTTCTTGCGTAAATAGGAAGTCAGATTGCTACTCCCCTCGAGTCGCTCGTCTGTATCGATCCAGAGGATCCAGTCAGACTCGGCGAAGCCGAGGCCCAAATTCCGCGGCGCCGAAAATCCATGGATACGTGGATCCATTCCGGTGTGGAGTTCGACATCGTACTGCCGCGCGATCCGAAGGGCTTCTTCGCTGAGGCTATTGTCGATCAGAACAATCTGGTTCGCGAGTGGCCGTATCGACCGTAAGCTCCAGTGGAGGGTCTCTTCATCTCCTGGCCCGCCCATCAACAGAGCAGACAGGGTTTGTCTTGGGCGTTGCAAGCGCACGTGTCGATCGAGGTCGATTGGTTGGACGGGGCGGTTTCCAACGGTATACCGGACGAACCACCAACCGAGTGGCGTTCCATCGCGTTTGGAAGTGTCGAGGCATTGATAGGTGATCCGGACGTTTGACTTGTCGCCAAACATGTCCTGCAAGTCGTGCCGATCAAAATGCCAAACATGTTCTCGCCGAGGAGTTTCTTCGAAACTCAGCGCCTCCCATGGGCCTGATGGGACCGTGATGAAAACTTCGCTGGCAGGGGTTAACCAGCGTTCGAGTTGATTCAGAAGTTCCCAGGGTTTCTCAACATGCTCAAGCACTTCAAATGCGACGAGACCATCAAACGCTGTATCGAGCGACAGGCTAGGATCGTTCACCCTGAAACTATGACGATTTGGGCAGAGACTATTCTGTTGGGCGGAATCCTTCGCGAGTTGGACTGACTTCGGAGAAATGTCCAATCCCACCCAATCGCAGGGGATGAGATTCTTTCTAACGAACCAGTTGTTGATCGCGATCTGATATTCACCCGACCCAGCGCCGACTTCGAGCATTCTGCGCCCGGTTCGACTCTCCAGTTGCTTCGCCAGCCAACGGAAACGCTGGCCAGCGTTCAGTGCTTCTTCGTTGAACGGGGCAGGTGCCGGGGTCACGTACGGGCGGTGCCAATCGCCGGTAAAGGCGAAACTCCACGGCCCCCGCTCGAGTCGTTCAATGAACTTGTCCCGCTCGATCCCCGCAGGCATTTTCTCCACCACATAGCGGGCAGCGAAAATGTCGGAATGGTTGATCAGATGATGAACCAATCGCGAGGGGGATTCGTTGCGCTCGTCAATCCACCGCCAGAAGTTCGAGGTCCATTCCTCGGCGAGCGCACTCCAAGAAAGTTCTTTTGCCCGCACTCGCCCGGCGGTCCCCATCGCGTTCCGTCGCGCAGGGTCGTCCAATAACTGAAGTACGGTCTCCGCAAAAACCGCTGCGAAGCCGGCCTCAGTTGGATCAGTGTCGAGGAGAACTCCGGCGGCCGGTGCGAGTGTCTCCGGGAGCGCCCCGCGCGCGGTCGAGACAAAAGGTAGTCCCGCGGCCATGCACTCCATCGCGCTGATGCAGGAGACCTCCGCAAACTCCGGTGCGTTCGGCGAAGGCGTCGGATACACATAAAGCGAAGCACGCGAGTAGGCTCGACATAGTTCCGTTTTCGAGAGCGCTCCGAGACGCTGAATCGGGCGCCCGTCGCGAAGATGGCGTTCGATGAGCGCGTCAATTTGCTGGTAGAACGGCCGCATTTCGGGCGCGGGGCAGTCGTAGGTGCAGATCGACAACACGACGTCAGGGCGGCTCAACCATATCTTCGGCATCACGTCCCTCAGGAGGACGTCAAGACCTCGTTCGGGCCGCGCGCCGTAAATGATCTCGTTGTCTGTTCGCGTTACATCGCCATGTTCTTCGAAAAGCGAAGGATCAATGCCATTGCGGGTGACGTGGTAGAGCGACGGGAAGGATCCCAAAGAAGCCTGATACGTCTCGCGATGGAAATTTGAAACGAGCAAGCATTTGTCGATGTTTCCGAGCGCCGCTTTGAGCGAGCCGTGCGTACCTTGCGTAGGCAGGTCATGTTGCCAAAGAAGGTTGAGGCGCGAAGCCGTGCGGAGAGCCAGCGCCTCCGGCATTCTTTGCGCGATCAACACGTCATGAGGAAAGCGGCAGACGTACTCCTCGTATTGCTGAAGAGGAGCGAACGAGACGCCGTGGTGTCGCTGCCCCTGCGACACGTTGCAGAACATGGTGACGCGATGTCCAAGCGCTCCGAGCGCAACGGCCATACTAATTCCCGCGGTCTCGGAGCCGCCGAGCGAACGCTCCGTCCAGTTCGCTGGGGTAATATCCATGCCCGGCACGAACAGCACGATGTCTAACTCTTGCGACGAATCCATGTTCAGACACCTCTCTAGAACTCTGACTAGTCCGACGCTCCCGGTAAGGCCGGCGCTCCAGATAGCCGCGACCTCACGAAGATAAGCTCACGAGTTCCTACGAGCTGGCGGTCAGGACGCTAGCGTCGGGCATCCCGGGCGCGACTTGAACGAGTCGCTCGCTCTCTCGATACGCTTGATAGCGCAGTTCCTCCATCACGGATCCGAGGAGCTTTACCGCTTCAATCTTGGCGATGTTGCACATGATTCTCGTTTGGCCGTTTGCATGCACTTCGATCGTGACGAGTGGAGGCATGTTTGCGATGGGGTTATTCATGGAAATTCCTATGCGAGTTTCCGCGCCATGCCGCGGATGAAGAAGGTCGCGAACGCGCTAGTGCCACCGAAACTCGTTACGTCCCATCGGACGTAGCGCAGGAGCGAGGCGCCAGAGCTGCTGTTGTTTCCAATCGTGATCATCGACGAGGTGTTGGATGCGGTGATGAGAGAACTCGAATTGAAGCCGCCAGCCTTGATCCAGCCATCCTCGGTTTGCACCTGCATTCCAGTGACGACACTTATCGCGAGTTGGGGCGTGGTGCCCTCAAGCGCTGGCACCACTAGCTCCATGTCGAGCACGTCGTATCCAGAAACATCCGTGGCAAGATAGATTGCCTGTCTTTGCGCTATGCCATTCGTAAGCGCGAGTCGGATCGGTTGCGGTGTCAATGTGATCATGTCTGCCATTTGCGTGTCCCCTTGTTCGTGCGTTGAGTAAATGAGCGACTAGAAATACCCACACCCGGTGATAAAAATGCCCGCGGGATCCCAGTTGGTTCCAAAAATGTTCCATCGGATGAAATCCTGATGGCTCTCGATCCCGGCATAGCGGAAAAGATAGCTAGCGCCGTAGCAGGTCGGAAATGTGATGAGCTCGGTCCATAGATCGTTTGGATCTCGTCCCATTCCGGTGGAAATCGTGACGCGCGTGATACCCGCTTGCGTCGTGTTGCTGCAGCCTGCCGCTTGAAGCTGCAGATCGATTTTTGAATATTTTCCAACGTAGTTTACCTCCGCCAAGTTTTGGCTGAGGTTGCGTGTGCCCGACTTTACGGTTACGGGGCCCTGCGTTAGTTGAAACCATTCTTTCTTCACGACATTCCTCCGGCCTTATCTCAGTGACGCTAGGGTGATGTCGGAGTCCCGGTTCTTGCCATCTCAACCGCGATCGCGACAGAATCGGAGATCACTGGCGTCGCGGTAGCGTACACATTGAGAAGGAAGCAGTGCGCCGCCGAAGGGAGCCAGATCACCACGCTTCCCTGCGCTGGGGTAATCGGACCGAACTCCTTCGGCGTGACGGTGAAGCGCTGAAAGATGCCGTTGGTCGCTCCGGGGACCAGCGTGGACTCGTAGTAGCTTGGGAGATAGTTGTCCGACCCCCATTGAACTTGAACCACAGCACTCGTCGATCCGCTGACCGTCACAAGCAGGCCGAGTTGGTCGCAGCCTGCGGTATTGATCGGGTACGTCGTGTAGCCTGCCGTCTGAAAGGTGAGCGTTGGGAACGCGCCACCGGCTTGAGTCCAATTGAATGTGGCCGTAGGTAGAAGTTGCATATTCACGCCTCGACGGATCGCTTAAGTCGATGGCGGTTTATCGCCGTCGACTTCTGAAAATCTTTGCCACGTGATTTCATGTCCGACAATGCGAAATGAATTCGCAGGGTATTACCTGATATAAATTGTCAGACAAATGAGAAGCAGTGGAAGCGCCGCTGGCGATCTCTCAATGCAGTCGCAGCAGGGACGGGACTCAGTGTGAGAAAATGGCAGCCAGGCGACCAGGGGAAAGCGCAATTGTGACTATCAAGAGAGCTGAAGAATCTAAGAAGTAGCAGTAGCCGATCGTGAATTCGCAGGGAACTACCTGCGACGCAGCTCGTCGCTACGCGATGATTGAAAACACACGGGATCCGAAGCCGGCCGCGGTCACCGTTGACGTCACGTGATCGACTGCCCACTGCAGTTGTATCGTGTTACTGCCTGTGACGAAGGGAACCGGCGTTCGCATCGAAGCGTTGTAGTACGGCGTCATCGAGAGCATGTCGATGTTCTCGTAGATCGGATACGCGGTGCTATTCACCAAGACTTGAAAGAACACCGTGCATCGCCCAGCTGTCAGCGCCGTAGCCGTACACTGAACGTCAACGCCCAGTAAGTATGTCTTTGGAACGAGAGCGGTGAACGAATACGAAGGCCAACAGTTCACGTAGGTCGTCGAACTCGTTGCGTTGTTCGATGTCTGGTAATCGAACGCCTGATATCCGGCCGGAGTCGGAAACGTATCGTTTCGAAATCCCATTACTCCCACCTCCTCTTCGCAAGACTCTGAGTGGACAGAAAGCGGCTCGGTAGGCGCTTCGGATTACTAGAGCCATATCGATTCTCGATCGGCAATGCGAAAAGAGTTCGCAGTAGTTCACCCGATAGACACGAAACGTCTGCCAAGATAGATTCTGGCGCCGATTTCTCGATCGTTCGTGGGGGCAATGGTGAGTTTGTCAAAAACTGTTCTGATTGTCGAGGCCGACGAACTCGAACGCGAGAGACTTGCAACGGAATTTCTCTCGAGCGGATTTCACCCGCGTAGCGTGTCGAGTGGGCGTGAAGCAGTCAGCTGGCTGACGGCACAGCATTCCGCCGGCGTCGTCGTCCTGGGACTTTCAGAAACGACGGGCGCAGAAAGCGTTAGATCGGTTATCGATGCTGCGCAGCGCAAGGCGCCAGAAGCGACTTTCGTCATCGCCCTCACTCCCGAAACACTCCCGATCGCGACTGGTATCAAATACCCGGGCGCGCTCTGCATCGTCGGAAAACCAGTGAATACAAAGCAAGTCATCGACCTGATCGGCGCGTCTGAGCCGGCCGACTCGGATGCTCACTCGCTCGCCCGTGCGAACTGGGCCCACGTTCAGCGCGTGCTCGCATTGTGCAACGGAAATCGATCGAAGGCGGCGGATCAACTTGGTGTGACACGCCGGGGACTTCAAATGATGCTGAACAAGAATCCACCGACGTTCTAGCGCTCGTCGAGGTGGCCGCCGCGCCGACAGATCGGCGCTCCAAAAATGCGGTATGACGCGAACACGATCGATCTCAGCTATTTTCGCTTACGGGCTGGTTCTCGCAGCCCAACTGGTTGTCCGATCCAGGCTTTGAGCGTTTGAGTGATCCAAACCCCGATGGTGCCGACGCCGTCGGTGTTCTTGTCGATCTCGAGACGTACCCGATCGAGCGGCGCCATGTACCAGGTCCAGGGCTTCCACTCGGTGAACTCTTCTTCTGTGAAACGATACTCAGGTGACCCAGGTGCTCGCTCAAACTGAACACCGTCGAGCTTGCGACGCAGTAGGAGATTGAGAAACGCTCCCCGTCGGAGTCCCATGAGCGCGGACTCCGTTTCCAGGATCTTCATATAGGCCACAGGCATTCTCACGACCACCGGTTCGGTGCCGTCGATCTGTGAGCCATCGCGAGCTTTCTTTTCGAGCTCCTTCTTCCGTGCATCGTTGGTGCTGCCGTGCGGACGACCAGGGCGCTTGTCGGAAGTCATATGAATTCGCAACACTAGCGATTCCGTCTTGTCATGTCAAGGGTTCACGCTTGACGAAGTATTATTTTGATTTACAGTGCCATTATTCAACTCGAGGAGCCTTCGATGAATTCTCAAAACTCTGCCGAAGCCATGTCGACCGAGAGGAAGCGCATCGCACTCGACCGCATTTCCCCCGACGACAAGAACCGCACTGTCACGGCGAGCGAGGAGTTTCAAAGCCTTGTCGATTCCGTTCGTGTGCTCGGAGTTCTGCAGCCCGTCCACGTGCGCTCCACAGCGAACGGCAAGTTCGAACTCATCGATGGCGAACGTCGATGGCGCGCGGCGCACGCGGCGGGTCTCGTCGAGATTCCGTGCGAGGTTTGGCCGGCCGACGCAAACCCGCGCGATGCACAGATCGCGGGCATCGTTCTCAACGAGCAGCGGCAGCCGCACAGCCCGATTCACGTCGCCCGTCGGCTTGGTGAGATCAAGAACGACTACGGCCTCACCCACGAACAACTGAGTAAGCACACTGGAATGCCGGCCGACCGCGTGAAGTCGTACCTCGCGCTGCTCGGTGCGGGAACGTTGATTCTCGAGTTTCTCGAATCGTCAGATACGCCGGTGAAGGTTGCACTCGAGCTCGTGCGCTACGAGAGAGCGACCGACACGAGACGTACCGAGAAACTGCTCAAGCGCCAGGCGGAAGCTCCCCTCACGCGTCACCAGATTGCGGCGTTGCGCAAGCAAGCGACCACGCACGATGAAGAGTTGCCGTCGAGAGTCGCGGCGCCTCTCGCCTCCCGGGTCGAAAAAGCGCTGACTCGAAATCTCTCAGACGCGATCAGCCAAATTGAAACTGCGCTCGCGAAATTCGGCTACGAGGTGAGTTTGGCCAGCGGAGCCCAGGGATCTTAGGTGGCTGCGCGCGTGTCTGACAGATTGCCGAGGAGATTGCCGTGCGCGCTCGCCGGCCACCAGGGTGAGCGTGCCGGAGAGGATGGCCGGACAGGGCGCAAACGGGAGAAGTGTGCGGACTGCAACGCATTGCCGTGGCCGCCACCGAGCGGATCCCCGGAACGCCACCCTAAGCGCCATCCCCCGACCACTCACCCTCAACAACAAGGTTGAGTGGTCGGGACCTGGCAGGGTTGGTTCCGGGGAGGTTGAGGTGGCGGCAGTTTGATTGCAGTGAAAACCAATGTTGGGGGTGACCATGGATTCAGGGTCTGTTGTTGAAGAGAAATTTGAATTAGAAAAACCAGAAGTATTGGAGAAAAAGAGGCGAAGAGAAGACGTAAAAAAAGAGCGGGAAAAAGTTCGAAAGTTCGGCGCGCGCGATTTCGAGATTCTTCGAACGGTGGCGAGGCTCAGATATGTGACGAGTCGTGAGCTTCGAAATGTATTTTTTCCGTATGAGGATGCGGGGCGAAAGCGGTTGAAGGTGTTGAGTGGGCAAGATCTCATTCGGCCGCATCGAAAGGGTTTACCGCTTTATCTGAATTACACGGTTTGGCGCATAACGACTCGGGGCATCCGGGAATTGGCGCATGCATTTCCTGACGAGGGCGTGCTCGACACGATGGCCGCGCGGGCAGGCGAGAACAGCCTTCGCGAGTTCGAGCACCGAGAGAAGATTTCCGAGGTCTACTTCGATCTCATCGCTGACAAGAGCATTTCGGTCATTCGGCAAAAGGCCAACCAGTTTTGGTGGCAGCCCGATGGCGAGACCATCCTCCGCTACGAGTATCTGGGAAAGCTGCACCGGATCATTCCCGACGTGACAGCGACCTCGCGCGTGAAGAACGTCCGCCTGTTCGTCGAGCTCGATCGCTCGACGAAAGATCTGGCGCGCATCGAGGCGAACTTGCGCGAGTACCGAAAATATCTCGAGCACGTGTACCCCCAAGTCTTCAAAGATCGGAAGGCTCCGGCCCTGGTCTACATCGTTCGATCAGCTGGAAGAAAAGAGTCAATCGAGCGCGTAGCCGCGAAGGTCGGCTTCGGGCGCCTGCCACTAACCGTCATCGTCCAGGGCCGAGAAAAGGAATGGCTCGAGAACACACTCCTCGATGTGTCGCGCATTGTCTTGCCCCTCGAAGAGGAGGAGATGTGATGAGCGCGGCAAGAAAGCACTCAGTCATTTCGGAAAATCACCGATGGAGTGATTCAGAAGCTGCGAGAGCGAGGGCTGATGCCTCCGAATGGCGATGAAGAAGATGCCCACGTTCCCAAGATCGCCCCGGTACTCATTCGGCGCGGCACGATGATGAAGATTGAAGAAGTCGCCGCGCGTTGGT
Organism: Myxococcales bacterium; assembly: GCA_003153195.1. Taxonomy (GTDB): domain Bacteria; phylum Myxococcota_A; class Polyangia; order Palsa-1104; family Palsa-1104; genus PALSA-1153. Next base: position 5,660 of record PLXG01000186.1, on the reverse strand, counting down.
GCCTCAACATTAAAACCGTCTACGCGATGATCCAGCGAGGTGAGTTGCCGGCCGCGCGATTCGGGCGCGTGATTCGCATCCCGCGATCTGTGGTAGAGATCAAAGAGTCGCAAGGCTGCGAAGTGCCGGGAGATGAATAATGCCGGTACGACGCAATTCGAAGGGCAAGTGGTTCTACCGCAAACGGGTCAAGCGGCCGGACGGGACGAAAGTGCAGATCACGGGCACGCCATCGCGCAACACGAAGGAAGCGGCCGAACAGGCCGAGCGCGCCCACATCGATCGCACGCTCAATCCACCACCGGAAACACCCAAACAGAAGGAGGTGCCGCGCTTTTCGGAGTTCGAGAAGCAGTTCGTCGAAATCTACGCCAAGACCAACAACAAGCCGAGCGAGGTGGAGTCGAAGAAGATGACGCTCAAGAACCACCTCGTTCCCGCACTCGGGAAACTTCGGCTCAACGAGATCGGCCTCAAGCGCATCGAAGAGTACAAGGCGCAGAAGCTCAAGGCCGAGCCGCCGCTCGATCCCAAGACGATCAACAATCATCTGACTTGTCTCAGACGCCTGTTGGCCGTGGCGGTGGAGTGGGGTGTGCTCGATCATGTGCCGCCGATCAAGTGGCTGAAGACGCCCGAACAGAAGTTCGACTTCCTCTCGTTCGAGGAATGCGAGCGGCTCATTCAAGGAGCAGACGACGAGTGGCGACCGATGATCACGGTGGCCGCAAAGACGGGCATGCGACTTGGCGAGCTACTCGGACTCGAGTGGGAGGACGTCGATCTCGTCACGGGACGGTTGGTGGTGCGGCATGCAGTGGCGCGAGGGATCGTGGGGACGCCGAAAAATGGGCGAACCCGAGAGATCCCTCTTTCGAAGGAGGCGCTCGCGGCGTTCAAAACGCATCGACACCTCCGGGGGCCGCGGGTCTTCTGCAATGCGGAAGGCGAGCTGCTCAAGAAAGAGGGCTGCAAGTGGCCGCTTTGGCGGGCGTGCAAGCGAGCCGGTCTTCGGCGCATCGGGTGGCATGCACTTCGTCACACGTTCGCGTCGCACCTGGTCATGCGCGGAGCTCCCGTCAAGGCGGTTCAGGAGTTGCTCGGTCACTCCACAATGGAAATGACCATGCGCTACTCGCATCTTTCGCCAGATGTGCGGCGCGATGCGGTGGGCCTTCTCGACCAGGCCGCGCGCCGTTGCATTTCGGTTGCATCTGGAGAGGGTGAGGCGGGCAAGCAGGCGGGATAAAACGAAAAAAGTGAGTGGAGGCGCCGGGAGTCGAAGCCCAGTCTAATAGGCTATCGCCATCGACATTAGCGGACATTAACGAACACTCACCGACGGAAGAGGCGATCACACTCGCCCGACTCATGACCAAAGAAAGACACTGGTGCACAGCCTGTAGATCCAATAGATCCAAATCGGAGGAAGTCAGCCACGCTTCCGTCAGAACGGCTGTGGAGCGGTGGTTGCTCAATCATGATGACGAAGGGCTTCTGGTTCAGATGACAGTCGACCGCAATTCTCTGAAGTCTTCGTAGGTGCCCTCCCTTACTGACGCGGCACACTGCCCCTGTTAGTTTGGTTCGTATGCACAGCGCTCCAGCATCCGTGCAACACGGTTTTGAGGGTCAAGCTGATGTCACCTGTGCTCGATGCGCCAACTCAGTGCCCAGGACCAAAGCGGGAAAGCCGCATGCTGGTGCTCGGTATTGTTCTAGCCGGTGCCGTTCGGCTGCTACGAAAGAGCGGCGGGCGAAGGCGCGTGTCGATCTTTTGAGCGCACTTGAACAACTCAAGGCGATCGAAGCGGTGGTCCAAGAATCCCTCGCCGTGCTTGGACTGAACCCTGGAAAGAGAGTGCTTGGCAAGATCGCCGATTGAGGGTTTAGCGGGTTGCAGAAAAGACCGGCAGTACGGGGTATCTCTGAAAATCGCTCCCACCCCGGGTGGGTCTTCGATGAGTGCTTTGTCTGACGATACCGGACAACCGCCCTGCGTGAGCGCCGTGCTGTTGCGCGGGCTTCCTTGGGCATGAGCCGGTTCATGCGTGGAATCTTAACGTTTGAGTCGCGCGGCATGGTTACAAGTTGTGATGGCAGACAATGTGTTGGTCGTCGTGATACTTTATCGGGCAGATGACTACTTGGCTCGGTGTTGCTGGAGCACTGCTGATCTCAGTCGTTGCGGCGCTGTTGACTGCCAGATCGGCACAGTGGGATGGGTGGGTAATATTCTTTGCTGGCGTCGGCGCGTTGGGTTTTCTCGCTGCGGTCACTCGCGCAACTCAAATTAGAGAGAGCAAGAACCTACTCGTGTCCGTCGCCGTAGCTGCAGAAAAGCGCGGTGTTGTGGATGGCGGAGCTGGAGCTGCTGCGGCCAAACCCGCACGCGAATCAGCGAAGAAGGCCAAAAAGCAAACACCTCCACCGAGTGCTCCAACTGCACCGACAGTGGCGCAGACAATGACCAATTCTCCCGGCGGTATTCAAGCAAACGGGGATGTGCATATCACCGTCGTGAAGCCCGAGGACAATCTCATCAATGGCGAGCCAGCTCGGCCGATCTTCTGGGGTATCGGAAACGAAACCGAAGAGAAGCCAGCTGAGTTCATCGCGTCGTTGAGCAACTCGGTTTTACCCACGCGCAATGGCAGAGAGGCGGAGTTCTTCTACACGACTCCCCGGGAAGCGTATTGGTATATTGCGCACGAGGAGTTTTTAGGATCGGCGGCAGTTGCCTCAAACGGGATGTTCGGTGCATTCGCCTATGTCGCTCACAACATTGAAGTGAAAGACAAGGCGGGGCATCTAAGAACGTATGCTCTGATCCGATCGGATAACCGTCTCTACAAGACCGTCGACATGCCGATGCTGTTGAAGTTCCATACGCCGACAAAACAGTAACCTGTTCCAATACACCGCCGTGGTGCGGATGGACCGGCGCCCGTAGCGGAACGGCCGTACACCCGCGCTAAATCACGAGCAATGATCCCACTGCTTCTTGCAGATGTTCTCCGAGGCGCGAACTCCGCACTTCGAATCTATTTGCCCCGATAGGCCGCACTGGGATCGTGTGCACTGGATCAGGGCACGCAGGCGCTGCTGCGCCTCCGGGGATAGTTTGCTCTCGCAAGTCTGCTTACAGCGATTCGCCTCGGCGTCGTTATCAGAATTGGCGCTGCACATATCCACACATGCGACCTGCTTGCGGCACTCTGCTCCTGTCGCCTTCGAATCAGATTCGGAAGGCCCGCCTGCAGAACGTGGACTGACACAGCGACCCTGCTCGCAGACGCGTTCTCCTTTGCAGTCGGTGTCCTTCGTACAGCCCGCAGCTGTGGGATTCGAATTGCCAACTCCCCCCGTAGTGTCTCTGGCCTTGCGATTTGAGGCCACCTCGAGAGCCCTAGCGGGCGAGACGAACTCGAGGCCCCTGTCGTCGACCATGGAATCGAAGAGTAGCAGGCCATTGGTCGATGCGAAGCCTGTAGGAGACCGCAAGGCGAACGTCCCGTGAACGTCATACTTCTTTCCAACCGTGAGCGCGGGCGGCTTTTGACGAGCGAACAAGTAGTCGACGACCATCAGCCAGTCTTCGCGATCTGCACTGAGAGAGTCCGCGACGAAGAAATGCGGCTGATCGCAGGGCGGGCATTTCTGTCCTTTCGGGCAAGCCGGGCATTCGTACAACTGCACAAGGATTGCTCTTAGTGTTACGCCTTTCGAGAGAAACTCGTCCTTCTTCGAACGAAGTGTCGACACTGTTACTGGTCCAGGGCTGCCGTCCGATGGTGATGGTGGGGCTGCGTGCGCGAGCGAGAGGCGTGCGACCTCGCCCATGAGAAATCCGACCAGCACCGCCCGCGCAAGCATGCTTCTTCCCCCTATTTTCGTAGAGATGCTATTCACCGTACGGTTTAGCCCACGTTGGAAGATCATCGGCAAATGCGTCGCTCTCGGCGATGCGATGCCCGTCTTCGAGAGACGTCCCTTTGTGCTTGATCATCGATTGCAAGCCTATGCTGCGCCACGAATCGGAACAAGATCTTCCGAGAAAAGGGTGGTTGGCAAGATCGCCGATTGAGGGTTTAGCGGGTTGCAGAAAAGACCGGCAGTGCCGGGGGTAGCTCAAAAGTGCCCCCACCCCTGCCGGATCGTCGATGGGAGCGGAGTCTGACAGTTTCATCTTCTCATCTCGGAGCGCCGGTTTATGTGGCGGGGATGGGTCAGCTCGTGAACCACCGTGTCGGGCGAAGGACAGGGTCAGCTGGGGGAGCTGTCAGTGGCAACTGGAGGACGCGAGTTTACCTCGTCGGATCGTGCCGAGCGGCAGGTGGTCCAGGATCGTCAGCTCCGTCCTTATGGGTAGCGCCCTGATTGGATCGTCGCTGTCGCGATGGGGAGGCTAGCCCATCTGGACCCAACGGCGATCATGAACGCCGCATCGGCGCCCGCGATCCGGGCGTGAGTCTATTTTTTCTGCGCGCGATCGAGGTTCCCCTTGGCCTTGAAACCGAAGCCGATCACGCAGGCCGCTATTGCAAGCGCCGTGAGCGATTTCACGCCGAAGGATTCCACTCCGAGTGCACTCAGGCCGCCGAATCCAATCAGCCCGCCGAGAATTATGCCGACAACACTTGCGACGTAAACCATCTGGTCGCCCTGCTTGTTGGCGTTGCACCAGTTGCAGACGTTGCCGACGAATGGGACATCCTTGCCGCAGTTCGAGCATCGCATCTCGGCCTCCTGGTCTGACCGTCGATCGTCGCACGTCAGATATTTCACGCGCAATCAGCCGATCGACTAAAAAATTTGCTAGGTCGTGACGGTACGTTGCGTGACCATTCTGATCCCACATCCCATATGTAGCCTCCAAGGCTAGCGAAACGATCCGCGACTTCTTAACGGTGCGTTGCCAACTGGAACCGATCGAGGCGGTCGAGGAATCTCTAGCGGTCCTTGGAAAGAATCACTGAGGTGAGCTGTCATCGTATTCGAGCCCCCCCAGTGCCAGGATAGTTGTCGCTTCAATTCCTCTTTGAACCTCCGGGGCGAGGAAGCGATGATGACGTGACGAAACCATTTTCAATCGCATACAAACAAAAGGCGGTGGAGCGTCTTAGCGGCAGGAACGCTTCGAGTGCACGCCAGGTGTCGCGGGAGACCGGTGTTTCTCAGGAAACCCTCTCGCGTTGGCTCCGTGAAGCGCATAGCCTGCCGGTGATGCCTCGAGATCAGCGGAAGTCGAAAGCGTGGACGATCGACGAGAAGATCCGGATCTTGTCTGTGTGCACGAAGCTCACCGGCGAAGAGCTCACGGGCTTTCTCGAGCGCGAGGGGCTTCTCATGGCCGAGGTCGAGCAATGGCGCCTGTCGCTCGACGAGGAAGGACAATCTTCGAAGGCGACGAGAAAGCGCATCGGTAAGCTCGAACGCGAGCTGGCGCGGCCGGATAATCGCTTCGATGCTTTGCTGCGACCGCGAGATCCTTGAGCCGCTTTGCTTCAGCCCGCGCGGCGGCTGGCTCTGCTGCCCACAGATTGCCCGAGGAGAGCGCCATCACGGCCAAGAGGAAGCCAAAGAAGATGCTTCTCATGGGTCGAGGTCCTCCGGCGCATCGCTGGTTAACTTATGTCGAACCGCCCGCGGCTTCAACT
>PLXG01000023.1 GCA_003153195.1 Myxococcales bacterium | reverse complement strand
TTGCCCTTGAACGGATGGCGGCCGCGCGGACGTCGTCCTTCGTCGATGACCAGATCGACCGCTTCGGCGCCGGAATGCTCGACGTTGGCGCGCGTGGTGTCGAAGTGGTTGTTCGAAGGCACCACCTTGCCGGGACCGCCCACGAGCTCGAACAAGATGCGCTCACTCGCACGCCCCTGATGAGTGGGCAGGATGTGCGGCATGCCGGTGAGATCGCGCATCACTCGCTCGAATCGAAACCAGCTCTTCGCCCCCGCATACGATTCATCGCCGCGGAGCATGCCGGCCCATTGCTCGCTCGACATCGCCGACGTCCCTGAGTCGGTGAGCAGATCGATCATTACATCCTCGGCATGGATCCGAAACAGGTTGAACCCGGCGCGCTCCAGGATTCCCAGGCGTTCGGCGGCCGTGGTGAGCTTGATCGGCTCGACCATCTTGACGCGGAACGGTTCGATGATCGTTTTCACTCGTGGTCGCGCCGATCAAGGTGCGTCGGTTGATCGCCGCAAGAAATACATGCGTTGAACCTCAACGCAGCGACCTTAAATAGGCGACCAGGTCGACCACTTCATTTGGGTGCAGTTGCGGATGGTCGGTCTCCGGTTTGCCAAAGTGCGGCATCGCCGTTCGGCCGCGCCCGCGCAATATCGTCGCGGTCAAATACCCGTCGGTGGCGGCGGCCAAGAACGCAGCATTGCCGAGCGCCGGTGCGACGTCGCCTGCACCGCGCAGACCGTGACAGCGCACGCAGTACTTCTGATACGAAGCCGCTCCGCGTTCCGCGGTTCCTTTTTGTGCGGCCCATCCGCTGCGCTTTTCTGAGACGGGCGGCAGCGCGCGCACGCTGGCGATGAGCGAATGCATCGACTCGGCGTCGAGCTGACGAAACGAGCCCATTGCGGTGCCGGCGACTCCAAACGACAGCGTTCCGTAGATGCGGCTGTCCTCATGGGTCGCCGGATTGTCGACCGCGGCGAGCGGCGGAGCGACTGCGCTGCCCGCGCCGGCCTGACCGTGGCAAGGAGCGCATAGGCCGGCAAACAGGGCATCGCCATGGGCACGATCGATCGGCGCAGCTGCGACCGCTTCTATAGTCGGTGGTGTCGGCGAGAGCGAGCGCAGATGTCCGACCAGCGCGTCGACCTCCTCAGGCCGCAGCCCGCCCTCTTTGGTTCCCCAGGCCGGCATGCGGCGTCCCGGTCGGCCGGCGTTGATCGTCTTCCGCAGAAAATCGTCGTCCGCGATCGCCAAGAACTCGGGCTCACCGATGGCGGGGAACGTCGCCTTGAGCGTGAGAAACGTTCGCCCCTCGCCGCGCGGACCGTGGCACGCCGCGCAGAAGACGCCGAAGAGCGATTCTCCATCGGTGGCGAAATCGCGCTCGCCCAGCCGCTCCGCTCGCACGCGATCACGCGGCGCCAATCCTTCGGGGATCGATCGCGTGCGCAGCGATAGCGTATACAGCGTGAGTAGGTCCGCCTCCGCCGCCGGAATGCTCAGGTTCGGCATCTGACTGCCGGGGACCACCTTGGGCGGATTGAGAAAATGCTCAGTCAACCAACTGCGCAGCGTGTGCGGCCCGGAGATATTGGCGAAGTCGAGATCATGGGCGCTCTTGCGCCCTTCGTTTGAAAGGTCGGGACCATCGTCGCCGCCGACGCCGTTGATGCGATGGCAGCCGCGGCAGCCGCGGCGGTAGACGAGCGCTTTGGCCGCCATCAGACGCGGCGCGCCGATCTGCGCGCGCAGGTACTCGCTCACCTGCGCCACTTCGTCGTCGGAGAGCGGCGTAAAGGGCGGCGCGTCCGCAGCGGCGCTGGCACTGCGCTCCACATGCTTGGCGTGCCAGTCGGCGCGAAAGCCGCGCAAGCCGATGCCGGAGAGATCGGGCGCGCCGCCTTTTGCTGTGGCGGCGCCGTGGCAGCCCGCGCACTTCGTTTCCGCCACCACCTTTTGTCCTTTGTCGACCAGCTGTGCGGCGCCGACCCTCACTCCCGAGTGGCAGGTCCCGCACCCCGCTTGGGCGTAACCTCTTTCGAAGATCGGCTCATCCCAATGTTCGACGTCTCCATGCGCCGCCGCCGCGCTGGTGGCGCGCCCCTGTCCGCCGTGACAAACCGTGCAACCAAATTGTCTCGGATCGTGCGCGATGGGGGGGTGTGCGGCGAAAAGCGACTGACCGGAGATCGGCGCGGCCCCATCGGTGGCGAGATGGCACGATGCGCAGCGATCGATGACCTCGAGCTCGGGCCGCCAAATCTGTCGGATCGCCACGGGAATTTCGGGGAGCCCGGCACGTCGAGCGAGTTGATTGTAGGTTCGCTGCGCAGAACGCCACTCGCTGAAGTACGAGCGCGCCGGTGCCGCGGCGAGTGCCAGCAGCACCAGGACTGAAAGAACCGCAAACACTCGCAACAGGCGCGTGATGCCCAGATCCTTCGCCACAATATCGTCGGGCCCGTCCATTAGTAGTAGATACCGTCACGCCACGGCAGAATGAAGCGCCAGCCCGGTCCGCGGAAGAAAACGCCGATCAGCGTCAGCACCGTTGCGGCCAAGAGAAACCAGCTGAAGATCCAAAACGGCAGACTTCTAGAGCGCAGCCACACCAGCATAGGATTCTTCGACGTGCTAGTGGCGCCCAGGGTCATCCCCACGCCGACGAGAAGTAGCGTGCCGATGAACGGCCACACCGGCTCCGAACCGGTAAAGTAAAAGATCAGCGACAGCGCTGCGATCACGCCCCACAGAATCAGCAGCATGCCACTTCGTTTTTGTTCCACGAGCGGCCGTCGCTCGAGATTGATTTTTGCATAAGGAATAATCACCAGGGCGACGATCAAAAACCCCGGCATGATCACGCCCGAAACCAGCGGCGGATAGTAGTGGAGCAGCTCCTGCAGCCCGAGGAAATACCATGGTGCCTTAGCCGGATTGGGCGTGCGCGTCGGATTGGCGATCTCCTCGAGCGGCGCGTTGGCGAAAAGTGAGAGGAGAATGAGCACCAGCGATAGCGCCAAGAAAGCGATCAGCTCGCGCACCAACAGGTGCGGAAAGGTCATCACCATCGGCTCGTCGGTGACGTCGACGGGTGGGCGCTCCTCGCCCTGCACCACCACTACCCGCACCGGAACCTTTTGAGCGTTGTCGCCGCCAGTTGCTTCGAAAGTCCTCATGTCTTGTCTCCATCCACCGGTGGCAGATGAATCCCGCCGTCCTTGCGCACGCGCCAGATGTGGACTGAAATCCCGAGCACCATCAAAAGCGGCAGTACGACGCAGTGGAGCACATAGAAGCGAATGAGCGCACTCTCATTGATGGTGTGCCCGCCGAGCATAAGAAGCTTTACCTTGCTTCCCACCACGGGCACCGACTCGGCCATGTTGGTACCGACGGTGACAGCCCAGTAGGCAAGCTGATCCCAAGGCAAAAGATAGCCGGTGTATGAGAGCAAGATAGTCATCACCAGCAGAAAGACGCCAAGGACCCAGTTGAACTCGCGCGGCGGACGGTAGGCACCGCGAAAGAAAGTCACGGCCATGTGGGCCATCACGAATGCAACCATGGTGTGTGCAGTCCAGCGATGTAGATTGCGGAGGAACATGCCTACTGAGACGGTGAACTGCAGATCCTTCATATCGTGATAGCCCTGCGGCACCGATGGGCGGTAGTAAAACATCAGGAGGACGCCGGTTACCACGAGGATGAAGAAGCACCCGGCCGAGAGTCCGCCAAGATAGAGCGTACGCGCAAACTCGATGGCGCGGAGACGCACTTTAGTCGGATGGATGTGCATGAAGAAGTTGCTGAAGACCACCAGCGAACGATTGCGATTGGAGTCGGGAAAACCATGGCGAACAATCGAACGAAAAAATCGGTTATCGGTTGCACGACGCAAGAGATCTCTCATCAGCTCACCTTGAGAAGGGCGTCGTGGGCGACGTGCACGCTGGAGTCGACGACCAAGAGACCGCGATCGATCGTGATCTGCAGCCGCGGTAGCGGACGCGGCGCGGGACCTTTTTTGACCTCGCCGGAGAGCTCAAAGCGGCTGCCGTGACATGGGCAATCGATTTCATTCTGCTCGCGCTGATACTGCGTCATGCACCCAAGGTGGGTGCAGACTGATGAGAGCGCGTAGAAACCGTCGTGAGTGCGCACAACATAGATGTGTTGTTTGGCCAGGACTAGCACCGTTCCAGGCGTGATGTCTTCGGGGCGATCGATCCCAACGCGCGTATCCTCTTCGAATAGCACTGCGGGCTCGAGATAACGAAGAAAGCTCACGCCGGTGCCGATCGCCGCTGCTACCAGCGCGCTCGTTCCCACCAGCCCAAGGAGGCGACGACGTGACAATTCCTCATCGGAGAGCGGTAATTTCAGATCGTCATACAGGGGCATTCATCTTCTCCCTAAATCGACCCATCGGCGAGACGGACCAGCGGTGCTTCGTCTTCGCGGTAGAGGGCCTGCATCGTGATCACACCTGTCGGACAGCGTCTCGCACACAGTCCGCAGCGAATGCACACGCTCTCGTTCTTGATCAGGACTGCGCCGGGCTCACGGTTCAACACAAGCGGGTTTCCATCGGGCAGGCGAATCGACTCCGTATCCGTGGCGAGCGACATCCGCCGCAGAGACACCAGATCGATGCACTGTTCAGGGCACACGTCCACGCAGCCACCGCACTGAATGCACTCACTTCCGCCGACGCGGGATGAATCGAAGACGGTGTTGACCCAGCAGTGCAGACAGCGGCTCCCTTCGGCGCGTGCCTGCGATTCGGTGAGAACGCGCTCGACTTCTGCTGTGGCGTTACGCTGCTCGACCGCCAGCGCCGGAAGATCGGCGCGAGGGATCTTTTCGTAGTCGCCGCGTGCAAAGGGATGGTCGTAGCCGAACGTGGGGAACACGCGCAGACGATAACGAACGGGCTCGACCCCTCGTCCGGTGATGTGCGTATCGATGGCGACTGCCGCGCGCCTGCCATCGGCGACAGCAGAAATGACGATGCGAGGTCCGAACGCTACATCTCCGCCGGCGAACACGCCAGGGCGGCTGGTGGCGAGTGTGCTCGGATCCACCGCGATCAGGTTCTGGGGCGTGATCTTGAGCCCATGATCCTCGCCGAGAAATGACAGGTCTGACGCCTGCCCGACGGCAAGAATGATCGTGTCGCAGGCGATCTCCTTCTCGGTGTCGGGCGTAAACTGAGGTGAGAAGCGCCCCTGTTCGTCGAAAACGCGCGCGACGTCGATGGTGCGCAGGGCGATCACACGTCCATTTTCGCCGAGGATCTCCTTGGGGCCGCGCCGATTAAAAAGGTGCACGCCCTCTTCGGTACCCTCGATGATTTCGATTGAATCGGCGGGCATCTCTTCCCGCGACTCGAGCGCCACCATTGTCACCTCACGCTCAAGGAGGCGCGCCGCTACTGTCACGGCGTCGAGCGCAAGGTTGTGCGCAGGCTCGTCGGGCTGGGAAGTTCCACCGAAGCGACGCGACGAACGGGCAGCGTCGTAGGCGACGTTGCCGCCACCTACCACCACCACGCGACGCCCGACTTCCAGCGGCAGTCCTAGATTCACATGAGCGAGCAGGTCAATGGCGGTGTAGACGCCGGAAAGCTCGGCGCCAGGAATGCGCAGCGATTTGCCGCGACGGCAGCCGGGCGCCAAGAATAGAGCGTCGAAGTCGCGCTGTAAGTCCTTGAACGTGACCTCGCCGCCAATCGGCGTCCCCAACCGAATCTCGACGCCGAGCCAGCGAATGAACTCGATCTCTCGCTCGAGCGGCGCGCGCGGCAGTCGGTATTCGGGGATCCCCATGCGCATCATCCCGCCCGCGACCTTTGCCGCGTCGAAAACGACGACACGATGGCCCATGAGCGCAAGATCGTGTGCGCAGGCGAGGCCAGCCGGTCCGGCACCAACGACGGCAACGCGCCCTGGCTTTTCTGCGCGTGGCCGTGGCCGCTCGACCACGCGTAAGATCTCCTCGAACGAGGCGCCGCTCTCGACGCCAAAGCGTTCGTTAACGAAGCGTTTGAGCGCGCGAATCTGAATCGGTGCGTCGAGAGCTCCGCGACGGCAAGCGGCCTCGCAGGGATGCGCGCAGATGCG
>PLXG01000092.1 GCA_003153195.1 Myxococcales bacterium | reverse complement strand
GCGTGCGCTTCGGCGGCACGCTCACACTCGATGATGCCTGGAAGATGGGATTTGCGCACGTGGCGATCGCCGTCGGCGCCGGTAAGCCGACCATCATCGATCTAGAAAACAATTTGATTCGTGGTATTCGCAAAGCGTCCGACTTCTTGATGGCGCTGCAGCTCACCGNNTCACCGCCATCGACACCGCCACCGAGCTGGCCGCCTATTACATCGTTCAATGTGAAAAGACGCTCGATCGCTACGATCGATTGGTGAAAGATTTTGGACCCGACAAAGTCGAAAATATTTTCGATGGTGAAGAGTTCGAGATCCTCGAAGAGCTGCTCGATCACGCGCGGCAGATCAACGAAGAGCGTGCCGCGGCGAAGTCGGAAAATCGCCCGCCCAATTTTCAAAAGCTGATCGATCATTGGGGCGGTGTATCGCTGGCCTATCGCAAACGATTGGTCGATTCGCCCGCCTATCGTCTCAATCACGAAGAGGTAGAAAAATGTCTCGAAGAGGGCGTGCGCTTCATCGAGAACGTCTCGCCCATCGCCGCGATTCCCGACGCGCACGGCGCGCTCCGGGCCATGACTTTCAAAAAAGGAGATCAGCTCATCGAGCTGCCGGCCCGGACGGTGTGCATCGCCGCCGGCACCAGTCCCAACACCATCTACGAAAAAGAATTTCCTGGCACCTTCAAGCTCGACAAGAAGGGCTTCTTCGCGCCGCACCGCGCTCGCTCGGAAAATGGGCGCGTGGTGCTCGAGCCGACCGCTGACGGATTTTTTACCAGTTACGAAAAGGACGGCCACACCGTCAGTTATTACGGCGACAATCATCCCAAGTACGCCGGCTCGGTGGTAAAGGCGATGGCTTCGGCCAAGCACGGCTTTGTAGAGGTGGCCGAGCTCTTTGGCGCGCCCGACGAGCCGAACGCTGATGAGGCGAGCAAACGGGAAAATCGCTGGAACGCGATTTCGAAGACGCTCGACGAAGAGTTGCAGGCGACGGTGGTGGCGGTCAATCGCCTGACCTCGACCATCGTCGAAGTGGTGGTGCACGCGCCGCTGCAGTCGCGCCAATTCAAACCTGGACAGTTCTATCGACTGCAGAATTACGAATCGAGCGCGCCAGTGCTCGACGGAACTCGCCTGACCATGGAGGGGCTGGCACTCACCGGTGCGTGGACCGATCCGGAGCGCGGATTGCTTTCGCTGATCGTGCTCGAGATGGGTGGCTCTTCACGACTGGTGGCGACCCTGAAAAAGGGCGAGCCGGTGGTGGTGATGGGCCCGACCGGAACGCCAACCGAAATTCCGCACAACGAAACAGTGCTGCTGGCCGGCGGAGGTCTGGGAAACGCGGTGCTCTTCTCCATCGGCAAAGCGCTGCGAGCGGCCGGTTGCAAGGTGATCTACTTCGCCGGATACCGCAAAAAGGAGGACCTCTTCAAGATGGACGATATCGAGGCTGCGGCCGACGAGATCGTCTGGTCGGTGGACGGCGGCGAGGCCATCGTTCCGCGTCGTGCACAGGACAGATCCTTCGTCGGCAACGTGGTGCAGTCCATGCTCGCCTACACCGAAGGACGCCTGGGCGAAAATCCGGTGCCGCTGCGCGAAGTGAAGCGCATCATCGCTATCGGATCGGATCGCATGATGCGCGCGGTCAAGGATGCTAGGCACGGCGTGCTTCAGCCCCATCTCCAGCCCGATCATGTCGCGGTCGCTTCGATCAACTCGCCCATGCAGTGCANNTCTGCGCGCAGTGCCTGCAGAAGCATGTCGACCCCAAGACCGGTAAGGAGAGCATCATCTTCTCCTGCTACAACCAAGATCAGGAGATGGATCACGTCGACTTCACCAACTTGGCGGCTCGTCTGCGCGCCAACACGGTGCAGGAGAAGCTGGCCAACCTCTGGTTTGAAAAAATCTTCCGCGAGCAGCCCAAGCTCCGACAGATCTGATGCCTACCTTCATGGCGCTCTTACGCGGAATCAATGTCTCGGGACACAACCCCGTGCCGATGAAGGATTTGCAAGCGTCCTTCGCCGCGCTCGGCGCCACCTCAGTGCGAACTTATCTGCAGAGTGGAAATGTGATCTATGACGCGCCGGTTTCGCTGACGTCAGACAAGATCCAAAAGCGATTGCAGAAAGATTTCAAGGCGGAGATTCCGATCCTGGTTCGCACGCCCGCCGAGTGGAAGAAGATGGCGGTGGCCAATCCGTTTCTGAAAGAGCGGGGAATCGATCCGACCCGATTGCACGTCACGCTCGTCGGCGAGCGCCTCGAGAGATCGGCGGCTGAAAAATTCGAAGGCGTGAGCTCGGGCGACGATCGCTGGGCACTCGGCGATCGCGTGATCTATCTTCACTGTCCAGATGGTTACGGCCGAACCAAGCTATCCAACGGCTTTTTCGAGAAGCGCTTGAAGGTCGTCGCCACGACGCGGAACTGGAATTCGGTCGGCGCGCTTCTGCAGCTCAGTGGCTGCTAGACCAGAGGAACGCAAGCACCGAGAACGATAGCGAAAACGATCCTGCCGTCGTTCCTGGTGGAATTCTTCGTCCGTCTGCCGACTTGACGGACCCCGGCAGCGGGGGCCATCCTTCTAATGGTGCTGACCTACATCATTTCGACTGCGGTCCTGTTTGCCGTGGGGCTTTTTCTCAGTCGTCGCGCGGCGCTGGCGGCGAAACGACTGAGCGAAGCGCGTACTCGCGGCGAGCTCGAGGCAGTGAAGTCGGCGTCGGAAGCGGCGGCGGCGGCGGAGCGTGCCCGACTCGACGGAGAATCGCGCGAACAAGTTTTCGAAAAACGACGCGCTGCGCAAGAAGAAGCGAGTCGGATCGAGCGCGAGATGGCGCGCAAAGAGGCCGACCTCAATCGTCGCGCGCAGAGTTTCGCGGCGCAAGAGCAGACGGGCATCGCGCGGTTGGCGGCGCTGGAAGTCCGTGAGCAGACGATTCAGCAAGCGGGCGCGCGCAAGAACAAGTGGGACGAAGGGCGCAAGCAGTTCGAAGACGAGTATGTCGTCGGCGTGGAGTCGCTCGCTGGTGAGACTCGATCGAGTGTGCGCGATCGACTGGTCTCCGAATGGGTGGAAGAGGCAAAGCAATCGGCGGCGGCGGAGATTCGGCGCATCGAATCGACGGTGAGTGACGCTGAGCACGGTCGTGAAGCCAAGCGCATCATGGGCATCGCGGTGCAGCGCTATCAGGGCCACTACCTGACCGAACGATTGCTTTCCAATCTGCCGCTTTTGCCGGGAGTGCTCGAGCGAATCGGCGGCGAAGGCCACGTCAATCTCTTGTCGATTCAAGAGGTCGCCAACGTGACGCTGACGCCCGCGGAAGACGGCAGCGCCATCCGTCTCGAGGGGCAGGATTCGTTCGGTCGCGAGATCGCTCGTCGCGCTATCGCGCGGCTCACCAAACATGGAATCAAAGGCGACGTGAAGGCCACCGCCGAGCAGATCAAAGGCGAGCTTGAGCGCGAAGTGATGGATCTCGGACGACGCGCGTTTCGCGAGCTGGAGATTCCGCGCGCGCATCCAGAAATTGTCGCGCTGGTCGGACGACTCAACTGGCGAACTTCGTACACGCAGAATCAGTGGAAGCACGCCGTCGAAGCCGCGTTTCTGTGCGGAATGATGGCGAGCGAAATGGGACTAGACGTCAAGATCGCGCGGCGCGCCGGCCTTATGCACGACATCGGCAAAGCGCTCACCCACGCCATCGACGGATCGCACGCGGTCATCGGTGCCGACTACGCCCGAAGACTCGGTGAATCGGAGCTGGTGGCCAACGCCATCGGCGCCCATCACACCGACGAGCCATTCAATAGCGTCTACGCGCTTTTGGTGGCCGCCTCTGATGCGATGAGTGGCGCGCGTCCAGGCGCTCGTCGTCAGCAGGACGACAATTACGCCGAGCGTCTTTCGGATCTAGAGCGCATCGGCGGAAATCACCGTGGCGTCGAGCGCGCCTTCGCAGTGCACGGCGGTCGCGAAGTTCGCGTATACGTGCAGGAAGGGTCGGTCTCCGATCTGCGGGCCGTCGAGCTTTCGACCGAGATCGCCAAGCAGATTTCCGACGAGATGACCTTCCCGGGTCAGATCAAAGTCACCGTCATCCGCGAGCACCGCGCCATAGAAATAGCTGGCTGAAACGGGCTGGCATCGGCCTAGCGAATGTGGTTAGTTCGCGGCGTGAGCTCGGAATTCCACAACACGAAACGCGCGATGTTCGCCTGTCTGCTTCTCAGCGGATGCGGCGGAAGCACTCATCACGCGGCCGATCTCGGATCCGACCTGGCGGATTTGGCGCTCAGCGGAGATTTGGCGGGAACCACCGGATCGGTTTGCGACGCCTACAAGCAGACCGGATGCATCGATGGTTTTCACTGTACCGTCGCGACCTTGAACGGAACCGCGGGCGAATACTGCATCCCCAATTCGTCTGACACACCGATCGCCGAAGGACAAGATTGTACGGCGGTCGCGGTCGGCGAGTTCATGGCAGACAATTGTGCTGCGGGGTCGGCCTGCATCGCTTACGGCCCGCACATGCGCTGCCAAAAACTTTGTCTATTTCGCCGCACCGAATGCACTGGCTCGGAAGCATGCGTGGCCTACTCCGGCTCGCCGACCTTGCACAGTGGTCGCTATCTCTATTCTTGCGCGGCGCCTGACAACTGCGATCCGATCGCCAAGAGCGGCTGTACCGATCCGTTCGCCTGTTATCTGTCGAACAGCGACACCAGCGGACGCATCACGGTCTGCTTGCAGCCGACTGGAAAAAATCTCGACGCCGGCGGCGAATGCACCAGCGGCCGCGACTGCAATCCCGGCGAAATTTGTGCCGGTTTGGGATTCTGTCGTCAGCTTTGCGATCAGACTGCTGCCGCGAGCAGCGCGCGCGCCTGTCCTTCGCCGCTCGAGTGCATGGTCGACTCGGGAAATTATGGAGCCTGCGAGTGAAAGCGGTCACGCTCCGCCGCCACGGCGGACCGGAGGTGCTCGAGCTCGAAGATCTTCCTGAGCCGCAAGCAGGTCCGGGACAAGTGCGCGTGCACATCGCGCGTGTGGCGGTGAATCACGTCGACATTTGGGTGCGCAAAGGCATGCCGCACCTCAAGCTCCACTATCCGCATCTGCTCGGCGCCGACATCGCCGGTACGCTCGATCAAGTGGGCGAAGGCGTGACCGGTCTCAAAGTCGGCGACGAGATCGTCGTCAATCCCGGCCACTCGTGCATGCGCTGTCGCGAATGTTTGAGCGGGCGCGATAACCTTTGCCGCCACTACAAACTGCTCGGCGAAGACGTGCCCGGCGGCTACGCGGAGAAGATCGTCTTACCGCAGGTGAATGTGGCGCTGCGTCCGCGCGAGATCGGCGTCGACCAGGCCGCCGCGGCGCCGGTGGTCTACATGACCGCGTGGCAAATGCTGGTGCGCAAGGCGCGGCTCGAGCCCGGACAAGATGTGCTGGTCATGGGCGCCGGCTCCGGCGTGGGCACCGCCGCCATTCAGATCGCCAAACTGTTCGGCGCTCGCGTGATCGCGGCCGCCAGCTCGCAAGAAAAACTCGATCGCGCGCGCGCACTCGGTGCGGATGACGTGCTCCTCACTGACCATCCCGAGTTCGTGCGCGAGGTGAAGCGACTCACCAACAAGCGCGGCGCGGATGTGGTGTTCGAGCATGTCGGCAAAGCCACCTGGTCGAATTCGATCTTGTCTGCCGCGTGGGGCGGGCGAGTGGTCACCTGTGGAGCAACCACCGGATTCATGGCCGAAACCGACCTGCGGCAGATCTTTTTTCGCCAGGTCGAGATCTTGGGATCGACCATGTCGCCGAAAGGCGATCTCTATCGGATATTGACCCACATGGCGGCCGGACGGCTCAAACCCGTGGTGGATCGCGTCCTACCCCTCGAGCAAGCGGCCGAAGCCCATCGCCTGATCGAGGCCCGCGCCGTGTTCGGCAAAGTCGTCCTTAAGCCTTGAAATAACAGTACCTAGTCGCTAATACAGGCGCTTGTCTGGACCTCAACCTCACGCTAGGGTTCGATTCAACTTGACTCTCTGCGTAATCGGCACCAAATTCATGTTGTACACAAACTCTAACGTAAGGGTGAGAGTTGAAAACAGCGACCACAACGCCCTTGGTATTGGGCAATTTAGGCAAGCCGATCAAGGTCGGCGAGCTCGCTAAGCGGACCGGCAAAACGGTTCGGGCCCTTCATCTATATGAAGAGCTCGGGCTGCTCAAGCCGGTGCATCGCTCGAAAGGCGGCTTTCGTCTGTTTGCGCCTTCGGCTGTGTCGCGCGTGGAGTGGATTGGCAAGCTGCAAGATGCGGGATTTTCGCTCCATCAGTTGCAGGAGCTTTTGCACGGAGTCACCGAAGACGCGAGCGTGGCATCGCTGGCGATGAAGCGAGTACGCGAAGTGTTTTCCGATCGCTTGAAAGATACGCGCGACCAGATCGGCAAGCTGCAGACGCTGCAAAAAGATTTGGAAGCGAGCCTGGAATATCTCGAGGGCTGCTTGAATTGCAAAGAGCCTTCGTATCAGTCGCACGAGTGCGGCGCGTGTAACCACAACGGTCATCAAGGCGGCGAGCAGCCGATCTTGGTGGCGGGAATTCACGCCGGCGAGATGAGCGAAGCGAGTCGAGTGGCCTTCCGTGAGCCCGTGGCGAGCGGAATGCCCGGAACAACCGGTGAGAAGAGCGGAGCGAGTCGAGTGG
>PLXG01000188.1 GCA_003153195.1 Myxococcales bacterium | reverse complement strand
AAAACCCCAACATGCTCAAATCAGGCAGACATGACAAAACGTTTTATGAGTCGATGTGGAGCAGCCTGAATCGCACTGGGCACTGGGAAGGAGAGATCTGGAACCGACGCAAGAGCGGCGAAACCTACCCGGAGTGGTTGAGCCTGACCTCCTTGCGCGACGATCAGGAGCGCACCACCCACTTTGTCGGAATCTTCTCTGACATCTCGCTCGTCAAGAGCGCCGACGCCGAGGCTTCCCTGTATGGCCGCTACGATCCGCTGACGAATCTGCCCAATCGAATGCTGCTCGAGGATCGCTTCTCCCAAACTCTCGCGCGTGCACGTCGCAATAAGACTTCGATGTCAGTCTTGTTTATGGATCTCGATGGCTTCAAGCCGATCAATGATCAATATGGTCACGCTGTCGGCGACGCGGTCTTGAAGGAGATTGGAGGGCGATTGGTCGCATCGCTGCGCGAGTGCGATACGGTGGCGCGCATGGGCGGTGATGAATTCGTTGTGCTCCTCGATGAGATCGCCAAGGATCAGACTGCGCTGAAAGCGGCCGCGATCCTCCGTCGCTGTCAGCACCCAATCGCAGTCGGAAACGTAACGCTGCACGTAGGTTTGAGCATAGGTGTTGCTATGTTTCCCGATGATTCCAATGATGCTGCGACTCTGATGATCTATGCCGATCAAGCAATGCTGCGTGCTAAACGGGAGGGCAAGGGGCGGGTCAGGTTTCACTCGGACTTTGAGTTCGAGCACGTCCGATCGATGGCCGGTCTAATCCGCTAGCGAAATCGTTGCGGTCTGAAATGTTCTTCGCGCAAGTTCTGCGTCCGTTTTGCGCCGAGCGCCGGCAGAAGATGTGGATCGCCTCTTGCTGAGGGAGGGTGTTCATGAGTCACAAACGATACGAAGCGCTGCGCGGAACTCAGCCGACGGAACGAGCTCAGGCGTAAGTTGTGATCTTAACGTTGACGCTCAACCCCGCCATCGATCAGACCTTGTGGGTCGATCGAATGACGATTGGAGCGGTCAATCGTCCGTCGGCGACGCAGCTCGATCCGGCCGGTAAAGGGATCAATGTTTCGCGCATGGCGCACCGGCTTGGCTGGCCGACTTTTGCGTTCGGATTCTTGGGCGGCGACATCGGAAACATGATTCAGAATGCGCTTGATCAAGAAGGTGTGCACAACCACTTCGTCAGGATTGTCGGACAGACGAGGATCAACGTCACGTTGATCGATTCTTCGAGCGATAAAGCGACCAGCTTCTATGGTCCCGGTCCCGCCGTGACCGCAGCGAGCCTCAAGGAGCTCGATGAAATGATCGCCATCTGGATGAAAGTGGGCCGTGTCTTGGTACTTGCCGGAAGCTTGCTTCCCGGAGTTCCGCCTACGGCCTACGCGCGTTATATCGATGCAGCGCGGCAAGCCGGAGTGAAGACGATTCTCGACGCCGACGGCGATTCTCTAAGACTCGGCATCGAAGCGCGTCCAGATCTCATCAAGCCGAATGTCGAAGAGGCGGAGCGACTCTTAGGTCGACCGCTAAAGGGCATAAATCAGATCATTGAAGGTGCGGCAGAGCTGTCGGCGCGTGGAATTCACACCGTGATCATTTCCATGGGAGGCGATGGCGCGATCGCATATCACGCGGGCCAAGCTTGGCACATCATTCCACCCAAAATCCATCGCTTGAGCACGGTCGGCTCCGGCGACTCGCTCATCGCCGGTCTCGCAGTCGAGTTGGCGCGCTCCGGCGATCTGCTTGCGGGATTGCGACTCGGAACCGCAGCTGGAGCCGCGACCGCGATGTGTCCGGGCACTGCGCTCGGAACGATCGAAGACGTGAATCGACTTCTTCCAGAAGTGAAGCTCACTCCCGTTCGGGCAATCGCCGCTTGAAACAAGCGGCATGTCTCTTGCTGCACAGGTGCGTATGACTGACATTCTTTGGTTCAAAGATCTTACTAAAAAAGACGTTGCCGTTGCTGGTGGAAAAGGCGCCAACCTTGGCGAGCTCACCCGCGCTGATCTTCCGGTGCCGCCGGGGTTTGTGATCGCTGCAGATGCATATCTACAAGCGATGGATGCCGGTGGCGTGCGTCGAGAGATCACCGAGCTCTTGAATCGCGTGGATGTCGACACGCCGCATGCTCTGGCGGCAGCGTCCCATACGTTGCGCAGCATCGTCCATAAAACCGGCATCCCCGACGGATTGCGCGCTGGGATCTTGGCCGCGTATCGAAAACTCGGCGATAGCGTGAGCGTCGCAGTCCGCTCGTCGGCGACGATGGAGGATACTGCCGGTTCGTCATTTGCCGGCATGAATGAAAGCTTTACCAACATCTCCGGCGGAGACGCGCTGATTGATGCGGTCGTTCGCTGCTGGATGTCGATCTTCGGCGAGCGCGTTCTCTCTTATCGCAGCAGCCAACATATCTCTGACGAGCCCGCGATCGCGGTCGTAGTGCAGCGAATGGTGAACTCGGAGCGTTCAGGGGTGCTGTTCACCGTCGATCCGACCGGCTCCGGCAAAATGGTTATCGAAGCGGCGTTTGGCCTCGGTGAAGTGGTTGTCGGGGGACAGGTTGAACCCGATACCTATGTCGTCGAAAAAAGCGGTCCGCCAAATCCGCAAGTCCGAGTAGGCAGTAAACACTTCAAGATCATTCGTAGCAAAGACGGCAAGGATGAGCGAGTCGACCTGAGTGGTGAGCAGTGCACTGAGCGAGTGCTGAGCGATGGCGATGTGCAGCGTCTTCGCGATCTCGGCGTGCGCGTTGAGAAGCATTACGGCGCACCTCAAGATGTCGAGTGGGCGCAAGAAAATGGGAGCTTCTATCTCGTCCAATCGCGACCGATCACCACAACGCCTGGCGCAAAAGTTCAGCGCGCAACGGCGGCCGGCGAGATTCTCGTCTCGGGGCTCGGAGCATCACCCGGTCAGGTGAGCGGTGCGGTTCGCGTACTTAGAGCGCCATCGGAAGGCGACCTTTTGCAACGGGGCGAAGTGCTGGTGGCAAAGATGACCAGTCCAGACTGGGTGCCGACATTGCGGCGCGCATCTGCACTGGTTACCGATGAGGGCGGTATGACCTGCCATGCCGCGATTGTCAGTCGCGAGCTCGGCATTCCATGCATCGTCGGCACCGGCAATGCGACCGAGGTACTCAGAAACGGTTCGCCGATCACGGTAGACGGCGGCCAAGGGCGAGTCTACGCGGGTACGATCGCGTCCACGGCACCGACCGCGAGTCGTGTCGAGATCGCATCGGGCGCGAAGCCGCGCGTCGAGCTTATGGAGGTTCTTGCTACTCGCCTCTACGTGAATCTCGCGATCGCCGAGAAAGCGGAAGAGGTCGCAGCGCTTCCAGTTGACGGTGTCGGTCTTCTACGCGCGGAGTTCATGATCGCTGATGCGCTCGGCGGTGTGCATCCGAAGTATCTGATCGCAAAAGGTGGACGCGAAGAGTTCATCGCTCGCATGGCTGCGGCGCTCTCGCGCGTGACTACAGCGTTTGCTCCGCGGCCAGTGATCTATCGCACGTACGATTTTCGCACCAACGAGTTTCGCGCACTCCAAGGCGGTGCCGAATACGAGCCGCAAGAGGAGAATCCGATGATCGGCTATCGCGGCTGCTATCGCTACGTGCGCGACCCCGAGTTATTTTCACTCGAGCTCGATGTGCTCGAGCGGGTGCGTCAAGCTTCGCCCAACTTGCACGTGATGATTCCGTTCGTGCGCACTCGTTGGGAGCTCGAGGCGTGTCTAGAGCTCATCGACAAACATCCCCTCGGCAAACAGCGCGGACTTCATCGCTGGGTGATGGCCGAAGTGCCATCGGTGGTCTACCGCATACCGGAATACGCATCGCTCGGCATTGACGGCGTCTCCATCGGCTCGAACGATCTCACCCAGCTCATCCTCGGCGTCGATCGCGATTCGAAAATATGCGCTGAACTATTCGATGAATCGGACGCCGCGGTGCTCGATGCGATTCACAAGATCATCGAGGCGTGTCGCAAGGCGGGGCTCACTTCGTCGCTATGCGGGCAAGCGCCTTCTAATCGTCCCGAATTTGCGGAGCAGCTGGTGCGCTGGGGAATTACCTCGATCTCCGTCAATCCCGACGCCGTTCCCACCGCATTGAAAGTGATTGCCTCGGCTGAGCGTCGATTGCTGCTCGATAGTGCTCGCCAAGCTGACAAATAGCAGTCTCGATCGACACGACGCAAAGTTTTCCACTCCTCCGTCAATGTGCGCAGAAGTTTCCGGCGATCGGTGGTAGGCGCCGCTTTTAGTTGGTCCGGACCTTGCTCTTGGTCTCTCCGTCACCAAGGAGAACACGTGAACCGGATATGCCACTGGCGGCGGAAAAATGCGCACTATCTAACCGAAAGTTTCCTTGCGGCTGTCATCGTATGTGTACTGGGCATCGCTGCATGCACGCGCAATAAACCTACCTCCTACGCTGGCTTCGTCGATGCGCCCGTCGCTGCCGTTGCCGCGCAGGTGAGCGGGCAAGTTGCGAACGTGTCAGTCCGCGAAGGCGAACGCGTGAAGCGTGGGCAGCTCATTGCGCAGCTCGATGCTCGCGAACGATCCGCGCTGGTTCTCGAAGCACAGGCCAATCTTGAACACGCGCGCGAGGCCCTCAACGAAGCCGCACGCAACGCAGAAGCGGTGGCACCAACGGTCCGTGCGGCCGACGCTGATATTGCCCGCCAGCAAGCCGAGCTCGACGACGCCACAGTCGAGTTTCACCGAACCGAACAAATGGTGAAATCGGGTGCGAGCACACCGTCACAGCTCGATGCCGCACGTGCGCGGCTTGACGCCGCTCGCGCGGCGGTTGAATCGCTGGGTGCCACGCGCGTTGCGACTCGGGGTCGCGTAACAGCGTCGCTCGCCTCGGTACGCACGGCCCGCGCAGCACTGCTATCAAATCAGGCAGCGCTTGAGCTCGCACGCGTACAGCTCGCAGAGGCGGAAATCCGCAGCCCGTTCGAAGGGCTCATTGCCGAACAAAATTTGCAAGCAGGCGAATGGGCAGCGCCGGGTACCCCCGTCCTCACCGTTGAAGATTTGACACGCCAATGGGTGCGTATCGACGCCGAGGAGGCGGAGATCGGATCGCTCAAAGTTGGCAACCCGGTGAGCGTGCGAGTGATCGCTTTCCCAGGTCGCAACTATCCCGCTCACGTCATTGAGATCGGTGCCGAGGGAGAATTCGCCATTAATCGCGACGTCAAACGTGGGCGACCTGACATTCGCACATTCAGGGTACGCCTTGGTCTCGACGCGATTGCTGAAGAGCTTCGACCCGGAATGACAGCGGAAGTGTTGATTGGCCAGAATACGGGAGCATCGCGGTGAGTAGCGCTGGGCTCGCCATCGAGGCTCGAAATCTAACGCGTCGCTTCGGCAAATTCGTTNNTCGGTCCCAATGGCGCAGGGAAGACTACGCTCATCCGCATGCTCACTGGACTGGTCCCGCTGAGCTCCGGTGACGCTTTCGTGGCTGGCGTAGATGTTCGTCGTGATCCGGCAGCACTGAGGCGCGTGATCGGCGTGGTCCCACAGGCGCTCACTTCGGATCTCGATCTTACCGGCTATGAGAACCTCGACATCTACGCCCGGTTCTTCGAGGTTCCGCGAGCAATTCGGTCACCGCGTATCGAAGAGCTGCTCAAGCGAGTCGAGCTGTGGGATCGCAGACGCGATCTGGTTAGCACCTATTCTGGAGGAATGCGGCGCCGACTCGAGATCGCGCGCGGCCTCATTCACCGGCCGAAAGTGCTGTTTCTCGATGAGCCGACTATTGGGCTCGACCCGCAGAGCCGCCATGTCATCTGGGAGCTTTTGCGTGAGCTCCGACAAGGCGGTGATCTGACGATTTCTCTCACTACGCATTATCTCGATGAAGCTGAGGTGTTGTGTGACCGTGTTGCGATCGTCGATCAAGGGCGGATCGTTGCGCTCGGATCACCCAAAGAATTGAAATCGTCGGTGCCCGGATCGGAAACGCTGGAGATCACGCTCGATCGCATAGTTCCGGATGCGCTCGTCGAGAAGGTGGGGGCACTTTCCGGGGTGCGTAAACTCGATCATGCCGGCGACAAAATCACGATTCACGCCGACGACGGTGGACGAGTGTTGCCGCGCGTCATCGAGACCATTGCGCAAACGGGTGCGACGGTCGTGGCGACCAACATGTCGCACATCACCCTGGAAGACGTCTTCATTCAACTCACTGGTCGTTCGCTCCGCGATTCGCACGCCTCCGGACAAGACGCGAGACGCGCCATGTTGCCCAGGCGATTTTCATGAGGGTATTGGCCGTTCTCGAACGCGATTTCAGGCGGATGCTGCGCAATCCGCTGACGCTGTTCAGCTCGATTCTGATGCCGCTCCTGTATCTGCTCATCTTAGGCAATTCCCTCGAGGGACCGATCAAAGAGTTGCCGCTTGGTGTGGTCGTGTTCGATCAAGGAACAGAGGCGCGGGCGTTCATCGGCGCTCTGCAAGCGGTTGAGCGTGGTCCACACACGGTTCGCTTGGTGTCAGTGCCCGATCCTGAGTACGCGCTCAAACTTCTCAGACGCGGCGAGCTTTCGGGGTTCGTGATCGTGCCACCACGCTTCTCATCCGATCTCGAACGGGGCGAGAATGCAGCGATTGGACTCTATATCGATAACGTCGACTCGGTGGCAGCCGGTGCTCTCCAAGCGGCGGTCAGTGCCACATTGCCGGCGCTTCGCCGGCCGCTCGCTCGCTTCGAGCTTCACTTGGGCGCGGTGCAGCTCTTGCCACAGGAGATCTATCCGCGCGTCGACTATGACACTTCGCTCGTTCCAGCGGTGGTGGTCATGGCGATCTTCATGGGCAGCATGATCGCGGGAGGCTTCAATTTGGTGATGGATCGCTTCTTAGGCGTTCACGAAAGTTATCTCTCGACGCCACTCAGCCGAATGGATATCGCCCTTGGAGTGCTCGGAAGTGGAACGATTGTCACGCTGGCAACTAGTACCCTCGTGCTGGCAACTGGGCTTCTGGCCACCGGCGGTCGTGTCTACGGCGGCCCCTTGGGCTATCTTATGCTCTTCGCCGTCGAGCTCCTCACTACGTTTGGCCTTCTCGCAATGATGATGGCCGTCTTAGGTCGCGCCAACCATCCGCGTGTAAGTGGCGTCCTCGGCGGATTTCTCAACGTGATTCTGTTTTTTCCGAGTGGCGCGCTCTATCCAATACAAAGCTTTCCATCATGGTTGCGGGCGTTCGCGATGGTCGATCCTGAAACGCACGCTGTTGCCGCACTCAAGGCCATTTTATTTCGCAGTGGCGATCTTGTTGCGGCGGGGCACCATCTCATCTTTCTCGCGCTGTTCGCAGTCGCAATGACGATCCTCGCGGCGGCGACACTCAAACGCACGCTGTAGATCGCAAGCTGGTACGGACCTTGCTCTATGCGTTGGCATGTCTGAGCAGACCTTGATGCACGTGCTCCACAAAATGAAGGAGGCGGAATTTCCAGTCCGTGGCACAGCCGATGAGAAGCTTCGCTTCGTGATTCGTTACGCCATTATGGCGCCGAGTTCGCACAACACCCAGGCTGCAGACGACAAAGAGCTGGCGACCCCACGACGGGACATGAACGAAGTCATTCTGTGATGGCTGCCATCATTGACGCGGAACGCGAGCACGCCCACAAAATCCTACTCGACAGACGCATCGAGCTGAAGACGGTAGCCGAGCGTCTGCTGGTGAAAGAAACCTTAGAACGCAGCGAGCTCGAGGCCTTTGTTTCACCTCGGCGCGCGCTCGCATAGAAAACGATGATCACTCCCTATGGGAATTGCCCCCAACGGGCCAATCGCTCGACGTTACGATCGGCGTAGGACTGGATCGCCGCGACTTGCTGCTCTTTACCCGTCACAGTGACGAGTTTTCCATCTTGACGACACACCAGGTGCTCGAAGCGACGCTGCAGCGCCAAGAACTCCTCGACGGGCGGACGTTTGGATTTGTCGGGAACGTGTTTCAGCTCACCTGGCTGGCCGCGCCGCTTGCGGAAATTGGGAAATAGGCCAGTGGTAGAAGCCAACTTGCCTAGATCGGCGGTCATTCCTTCTTCAAATTTCCATCCGGCGATACAGGGCGAAGGGACGAACACCACGGCCGTGCCAGTTTCTATCGACAGCGCCTCACTGACCACTTCAGCAAAAAAGGGCGCGAACGCTGGTGATGCTTGTGCGACGAATTCAGCACCGGCGACTAGCGCGAGGCCGATGTGATCGATCGGCTCGGCCGGTCCGCCGTACGGCAAAGTCGAGCTGTCCGCGAAGGGAATCGCGGTGGGGCTATATTGAAATCCGGTGTTGGCAAACACTTCGTTGATGTTTACGAACATCGCGATCGCGGCACGCCGATAGATCGTGTGTAAGAGTGCTCGCAAGCCGATCGACAAGGCGCCGCCGTCGCCCGACCAGGCGAGCACGTTGGGCCTTGGTCCCTGCCAGGCACCTACTTGCGAAAGCATATCGGCGGTGTCACAAATAGCTTCCGCTACCGTCGGTGCGCTCTCGAATACGTTGTGAATGATCCCGATGCTTTTCTCGATACGGTCTGGCTCGCTTGTTCCGCGCCCCCAAGCAATCGTGTTCGGATACATGAGCGTCGATACTTCGCCGCACGAAGTGCCAAGCACCAAACAGGTTTTACGCCCATTATCGGTGGCGCGGCCGAGCGCGTGAAAAGTGATCGCCTCTTCGCAGCCCGGACAGAGCGCGTGACCTTCGCGAAAGGCATCATCGGCGAGCGCGAGATGTTTGAATGCCGGCAGCGGTTTCGTCATGGCGATGTCGTTTCCACGGAAAGTCCGTCATGAATCAGATGCCATGGCTGTGCGGGTTTTCCCCGCGTCGCCGCCTCGCAGGTCGTTTTGGCGATCGAGAGCCAAGTCGTCATTGAGACGTCTGCGCCGCCGAGGCCGCAGAAGAACGATTCAATCGGCGGGGCAGGAGCGCCCGCGCTCGCAAAAACATCGGCGACATCCAACGTAAGATGACCGCGACCGTGATGATGTGCATGGTTGACGACACCGATGGCCTTCGTGCCGGCGAGTCGCGAAAGAAGCGCCGCCGAAGGAAACGGCGTGATCAGCCGTAGGACGATTAGACCGATGCGCATCTTCAGCTGCTCCGCCATCTTTGGCAGGAGGTGCACCGCCGTTCCGGCGTCGGGCCCCATCGTCACGAGTACGACTTCCGGCCGATCTTCCATGCCGTGTTCTTCGAACAGACTCAGTCCGGGGCGATCAAACATCTCTTCGAACAACCGCGAGACCGCCGGAAGCACTTCGAGCGCTCGCTGCATCCGCGCTTTCTGGCCACTCTTGAAACCCTGGAACCAAGCGCTGGTCACGCAATTCCCCATTGAGGTGTCGCCATCGAGCAATCCGGGCGGCGTCTCGGATGTTCGTCCGAGCGCGAGCGCTCTTTCCAAGAATTCGTTGACCCGCTCGTCCGGCTCGACGACGAGCTTGCCCGCGCGATGTGAATCTTTGATGCCGAAATAGGCTGGCATCACCGGCGTGAGCACACTCGGATGCATACCGACCGCCGGCAACTGGAGGAGCGCGTCGTAGATCTGTTGCTTGCCGCGATTCATGTACTGAATGAATCCATCGTCACGATGGGCCAAGTGGTCGGATGGATCGCCCTCGATGCAGAGCGGATAGTTGGCGGTGGCGCGACAGACATTGACCAGCACGATGTTGCCGAGACCGGAGGCACCGATCGAGCGAACCGTTTCCGTCATGTGATCGAGGCCGACGGAGCTCGTGGCTGTGCCGACGATCAGACCGCGGCATGCGGAGGCGACGCCAACCAGATAATCGGCGGTGGCATGTTCCGATTCGAGCAGCTTGACTCGTTTAGGCCGAAGCTTTTTGCCGTCGAGCTCCACGTCGAGTTTGCCGCTCGCAATTTCGGTGGCCAGGTATTCGAGCCATTTGGTCGCCGGAGTAATCGGAAAACCAGCGACGATCGGCGCGCGCGACCACTGGAGAAACGGAATTGCGGCCGCCGTGTTGCCGTCAACGGAAAGTGTTTCACGCGAGTGATAGATCGTTCGGTGTGCGCGTGCCAGCGCCGCAAAGTCGATTGCGCCAGTGTACGCGGCACCATAGGCTCCAATCGGACTTTTCTGCGAGAAACTCATCAGCCTCCTTCTTTCATCGCGCCCTCGGGGCGAGCAACGATCGACACCTCAGAAAACAAGTCGAGAGGACAGGCCGCAACGCATTCACGACAGACCTTGCAGTAGTCATCGAACTTTGCGCCGTAAACGATGGTGCCGCGCGTGAGATCGGGATGGAAATTGATGATCCCTTCCGGGCATTGAGCGACGCACAGACTGCAGCCATTACATTTCTCGCTTGGATCGGCGAACTCAATCTTGACGCCGGGGCGTCCGTAGCNNGCGGTTACGCGTTGACGTGCGCAGCGCCGACTGCGCACCGACCGGCAATCGACCGTAACCGGAAAACGCGATCTGTTTGTGAGTGGTCGCTTGCGAAACGGGACGCTCGACGATGCGGATGGTTCCAATTGCTTCATCAAACAGCGCGAGATTCTGCGCAACAATACGCTCCGGCACGCGCCGTTTCTCTAGCAACTGCGCGACCACCTCCCGCGTGAGTGTGCGATCAACCAATCTGGAGCAGTACGAAAGTGCCGCCAGGACGGCGATGTTTCCGAGTGGTCGACCGAGATGCCGGAGCGCCAATTGATCCCCGGGGACAGTGGCGATGACTCCGGCAAGCCGATAGCGATCGGCGATTTCGTCCGGGTGGCAT
>PLXG01000079.1:19941-20209 GCA_003153195.1 Myxococcales bacterium | reverse complement strand
AGACCTATGCGCACTCGAACGCGCCCACGCTCGGCTCGACAGAAGCTGGCTCTCTGGGGCCGTTGGTTTGGCAATCGGGACTCACACAAGGACAGCAGCAGCTCATCTCGCTTTGGGGCATTTTCAACGGACGCGCGGTCATCTTGGAAGGGATCCCATCGGTCGCCTGGGTAGACAGCACGAGCCTTCCATCCGATGTGGATGTCCGCGTCGATCGCCGTCACGGTGGAGCGGGTAATGGTGAAACCGGAATCGCGTTTCGCGTCGT